>NZ_NHPF01000103.1:0-153727 GCF_002252925.1 Halorubrum sp. Ea8 | reverse complement strand
CGACCGTCGGTGTCGCCGTCGGCCGCCGTCTCGATCGCCTCCGCGACCGCGTCCGCCGCCGCCGACAGCTCCTCTCGCGTGTTAACGTTCGTGAACGTCCGTTCCGTCGTCCGCGAGCGGATCGCCTCGTCGCCGACGACGACGCGGTCCAGCTCGTCCAGCGCCGCCAGTACCTTCCGGTCGCCGCGGGCGAGCGCGCGGTCGCAGGCGTCGGCCATCGCGTCGGCATGGTAGACCGCCTGCGTCGTCTGAAGCCATCGGTCGTCGAGCCGCGGGACCGCCGCCTCGCGCCCCGCCGCGTCCTCGCGGAGAGACGCGAGGAACCCCGGGTCGACGAACGGCATGTCGCAGGCGACGACGGCGACGTACGCCGAGGGGGCGGCCCGGCAGGCGTTGCGGATCCCGGCCGTCGGCCCGAGGTCGGGCTCGTCGTCGAGCGCCCACGTCACCGGGAGCGCGACCCCCTCCACGGCGGCCGCGATCGCCTCGCGCTGGTCCGGCCGGCAGTTGATCACGAGGTCGTCGACGACGGGGTCGCCGCCCGCGGCGCGGGCCGCGCCCGGCGGGACCGGGTCCCCCCGCCCCGCGAGCCGGTCCGCCACCCGTCGGATCATGGGGGTTCCGGCGAGCGCGGCGACTGACTTGTCGCGGTCGCCGAAGCGGGTCGAGCGACCGCCGGCGACGATGGCTCCGGTCGTCATGGCCGGATCTGCGACGGCCGATGACTTCGGCGTTGCGGTGGCGACGAACGGCGGGGTTTCGGGGTCGAATCCCGGCCGCCGAGCGAATCGGTATCCCGGCGAAAGCGACCCGTTAAGTGCCCGGCGACCCACGGATCCAGTATGGCAGAGGCCACCGATCTGGAGGAGCTGAAGCGGGGGACCGAACTGGTCAAGCGCGGCTTCGCGCTGATGCAGAAGGGCGGCGTTATCATGGACGTCGTCAACCGCGAACAGGCCCGCATCGCGGAGGACGCCGGCGCGGTCGCCGTGATGGTGCTGGAGCACGTCCCGGCGGACATCCGTAAGCGCGGCGGCGTCGCCCGGATGCCCGACCCCGAGCGGGTCCCCGAGGTCATCGACGAGGTCTCGATCCCGGTGATGGGGAAGTCGCGCATCGGCCACCGGAAGGAGTCCGAGATCCTGGAGGCGCTCGGCGTCGACATGATCGACGAGTCGGAGGTGCTGACGCCCGCCGACGACGAGTACCACACCGACAAGCGCGACTTCGCGTCGCCGTTCGTCTGCGGGGCCCGCAACCTCCCCGAGGCGCTCCGTCGCATCCGCGAGGGCGCGGCGATGATCCGCACGAAGGGCGAGGCCGGCACCGGCGACGTCAACCAGGCCGTTCAACACCAGCGCACCATCAAAAACCAGATCCGGACGCTCACCGGCCTCAACTACGAGGAGCGCGAGAAGTGGGCCCGCGAGCACGGCGCTCCCCGAGACCTGGTCCACGAGACCGCAGAGGCCGGTCGGCTCCCGGTCGTCAACTTCGCCGCCGGCGGGATCGCGACCCCGGCCGACGCGGCGCTGATGATGTACCACGGCTGTGACGGCATCTTCGTCGGCTCCGGCATCTTCGGCGCGGAGGACCCCGCGGCGATGGGCACCGCCGTCGTCGAGGCCGTCAACAACTGGGACGACCCCGAGGAGCTCGCCCGGATCGCGAGCGGCACCGGCAAGGGCATGAAGGGCCAGTCCAACGAGGACATGCCCGAGGAGGAGAAGCTGCAGGGCCGCGGCGTTTAAGTAGCGAGCTTCGATTTCGGTGCGGGTTCCGCGGACGACGGGAGCGCCGGATATGTGTGAATCGCCGTCACTGAAGCCAAAACGGACGTTTTAGCGACCGGAACTATTACTCACCGGAGGCGAAATAGCAAGCGTATGAACCGACGAGGCTGCCTCTCCGGAGTCGCGGGGTGTCTCGCGGCGACGCTCGCGGGGTGTACCCGGGGAGCCCCCGATGAGGACGGGGGAACCGCCGGCGACGGCGCCGAGACCCCCGGGACGGGCTGTGCGCAGGACCCGGCGACCGCCGGCGACGACGAGGAGCGGTTCCTCGCGGCGAACGAGACCCCCGAGAGCCCCGGTGCCCGAGAGCTCTTGGCCGCCGTCGAGGCGGAGACCGACGGGCTGACCCGGTTCACGGACGACGACGGCACCGAGCGGGTCGGGTTCGATGAAGGCGGAGACGTCTGGGAGCTCAGGTATCGCGGCGCCCCCCACGCCGGGGAGGACCGGTTTCGAGGAGAGATCTCGGCGTTGTCCGCGGCGTTCGCGTCGAACCCGCCGGACGGCGTGTCGCTGTGGGCCACCTCGCTCCACGAGTGCACGACCGGGACGTGGCACGTCTGCGCCGAGGCCGCGGCGGCGTTCGATCGCGGAGAGCTCGGCCGAGAAGCGTTCGTCGACAGGGTCTGGGACACCGCGGAGATCGAGAACAACTGTTGAGCGCGGCTCGTGGCCGACGAGCCGGCGGCTCGCCGTCGACGACCCGGCGTCCGGTCACCGCCGGATCGCCTACCCCTCCAACACCGTCGACCCTTTTCCGATCCGGGTCTGGTAGGCGCGGGCGTCTATCCCGGCGCCGGAGAAGGCGTCGAGCATCGCGGCGGCGACTCCTCGCCGGCGGTCCTCGCGGCAGACGGCGATGATCGCGGGCCCGGCGCCGCTGACGGTGACGCCCGTCGCCCCGGCGTCGAAGGCGGCGGCGCGCACCTCGTCGTAGCCCGTTATCAGGCGGGCGCGCTCCGGGGTGACGACCGGGTCGGACATGCCGGCGCCGACGAGGTCGGGGTCGGAGCGGCACATCCCGATCGCGAGCGTCGCCGCGTTGCCGACCGTCTCGACGAGGTCCTCCATCGGCGCGCTCTCGGGGACGACCCGACGCGCGTCCCGAGTGGAGACCGCAACGTCCGGGAGACAGACGACGAGGGGGACCGCGGCGTCGACCGCGTGGGTCGCCTCGCTCGTCGTCACCGTGAACCCGCCGAGGATCGAGGGGGCGACGTTGTCGGAGTGGGCGACGCCGGAGACGACCGCCTCCCCCTCCGCGGCGATCGGGACCAGCTCCGAGCGGGAGAGCCCCCGGTCGTACAGCCGGTTGAGCGCGACCGCGGCGCCGGCCGCGCTGGCGGCCGAGGAACCGAGCCCGGAGGCCGGGCGGACCCCCTTGTCGATGTGGATGCGCGCCGGCGCGTCGAGGGCCTCGACGACCGCGCCGACGGTGTTCTTCTCGGGGTCCTCCGGGATGTACTGCGCGCCGACCCCGGTGACCTCGATCGTCGTCTCCGCCGCCTTCTCGACGGTGACGACGTCCGCCGGCCGGGTGAGGGCCGCGCCGAACACGTCGAACCCGCTACCGAGGTTCGCGCTCGTGGCGGGTGCCCGTACCGTGACCATGGCGAGGAGTGTCGCCCGGGGTGCAAAAAGGAGCGGGATCGAACAACGACGGACGGGATCGGCGACCGCCTCCGACCGCGCCGCTGGGCGGGGAACGAGCGAGGAGAGCGGAGACGCCTGAAACGAGTCGCGCGCCGGTCAGCTGTCGGCCATCGTCCACAGCAGCGTGCCGATGAGGATCAGCGGGATACCGATCAGGATGTACGTCTTGGGCATCGTCGTGTACGGCGCGACGAGGAAGATCAGCCCGAAGCCGCCGAAGACGGAGGCGATCACGCGCTGGGACTTCAGCGGCGCGGCTCCGAGCAGCGAGACGATGAACCCGAGCAGTATGACGTGCCCGAGATGGTAATCGAGCAGGAACGTGTCGATAGCCAGCGGCGAGAGCATTCTTGTCCGAAGGTGCGAGGGATTCGCGCATTAAAGTTCCGTTTCTCGCGAGACCGCCGAGGGACGGGCCGACATCCCCCACCGCCCGTTATAAGCACCGGCGGCGTGACCCCCCCACCGTGCGACTCGTTCAGGTCATGATCCCGGCGGGGAAGCGCGCGGCCGTGGTCCGGGCGCTCGACGACGAGGGCGTGGACTACGTCGTCACCGACGAGACGAGCGGGCGCGAGTACACGGCGGTCGCGACGTTCCCGCTCCCGACCGCCGCGGTCGAGCCCGTCCTCGAACGCCTCCGCGAGGCGGGGATAGACGAGAGCACCTACACGGTCATCGTCGCAGCCGAGACGGTCATCTCCCGGCGGTTCGAGGCGCTCGAGGAGGAGTACGAGCGGGAATCCGAGCGCGGGGGCGACCGGATCTCCCGGGAGGAGCTACAGGCGAAGGCGGACGACCTCGCGTCCGGTGTCGGCACGTACGTGTTGATGACCGTCATCTCGGCGGTGATCGCGACAGCCGGCCTCCTGCTCGACTCGCCGGCGACGGTCGTGGGGTCGATGGTTATCGCTCCCCTGATCGGTCCCGCGATGTCGGCCGCGATCGGCACCGTCGTCGACGACGAGGACATGTTCAGGCGCGGCGTGCGGATGCAGGTGCTCGGGGTCGTCGTCGCGGTCGCGGCCGCGACGCTGTTCGCGTTCGTCCTGCGGACCTTCGCCTTAGTGCCGCCCGGGCTCAACCCGCTCGAACTCGCCGAGGTGTCGGAGCGGCTCGCCCCGAACGTCCTGGTGCTCGTCGTGGCGATCGGCGCCGGGATCGCCGGGATCGTCTCGCTGATGACGGGCGTCTCCGCGACGCTGGTCGGCGTGATGATCGCGGTGGCGCTCATCCCGCCGGCGGCCGCCGTCGGCATCGGGATCGCGTTTCGGATCCCCCGGCTCGTGGTCGGCGCGGGCGTGATCGTCGCGGTGAACGTCCTCTCGATCAACCTCTCCGCGCTGGTGATGCTGTGGTACGAGGGGTATCGGCCGCAGCGGTGGTTCCGCGAGGACGACGCGCGCGCCGCCTTCGTGAAGCGCGCCGCGATCCTCGTCGCCGCCATCGCGGTGCTGTCGGTGTTCCTCGGCGGCGTCACCTACGATTCGTACGTCGCCTCCACGACCGAGTCGGACATCCGAACCGCCGCGAGCGACGAGTTGGCCGCGATGGACGCCGGGATGGAGCTGATCGAACTCGAGGTCGAGCGGGGCGGGAGCGTCCCGCCGCTCGACACCGAGCGCGTGGTGGTCACGGTCGGGGCGCCGCCGGGCGTCGGCGTCGGGGGGATCGCCGAGGCGCTCGACCGCCGGATCGAGGCGACGATCGGCGAGGACGTCCGGGTGGAGGTGCGGCTCGTGACGATCGAGCGCGCCTGACGCCGCGGCGCGCGGCGCGCGTTCCGGACGTTCGGGCGTGCCCGTCGCGCGTTCGTGCGGAAATGCGGGGATATCAGTGGCGAAACGTGACGTTCGACGGTTCTGACGGCCACTGGCGGAAGAGGAAGTACTTTTTAACAGCGCCGCAGACGGTAGGGACAGTGACCGATTCGAAACGGCCCGACGACGATTCGATGCGCGAGGTCGTCGAGCGCTCCCGGAGCGGGGCGCCGGCGGTCGGCGAGGCGGTCCGGGACCGCTTCTCGTCGGACGAGGTGTTCCAGCGGATCGTCGCCGCCGCGGACGAGGAGGTGACCTCGGGCGGGCGCGAGCTGTTCTTCAGCGGCGTCGCCGCGGGGCTGGCGATCACGATCACGTTCATGCTGTACGTCTCGCTGACCGCCGCCACCGACGGCCACCCGATACTGAGCGTCCTCCTCTATCCGCTCGGCTTCGTCTACATCATCATCGGCGGCTACCAGCTGTACACCGAGAACACGCTGCCGCCGGTGGCGCTGACGCTGGAACGGCTCGCCAGCCTGCCGACGCTGCTGCGTCACTGGGGGATCGTCCTCGCCGGGAACTTCACCGGGGGCGCGTTCGGCGCGGTCGTGCTCTCGTACGGCGGCGTCTTCTCCGAGGAGGGCGCCGTCGAGTCCGCGATCTACATCTCGACCGGCGGGCTCGACGTCGGCTTCTGGCCGCTCTTCTTCAAGGCCGCGATGGCCGGCCTCATCGTCGCCGGCGTCGTCTGGGTCGGCTTCGCCTCCACCAACTCCGTCACCCGACTGCTCGTCGTCTACCTCGCGTTCCTCGCGATCCCGCTCGGGAACCTCTACCACGTCGTCGTCTCGTTCACCGAGGTGCTGTACCTGCTGTTCGCACAGCAGCTCGGGCTGTACACCGGCGGCATCACTCTTCTCGGCGGGCTCGGCGGCTTCGTCCTCCCGGTGCTGCTCGGGAACACGATCGGCGGGGTGGTGCTCGTCACACTCGTGAACTACTTCCAGACCAGCGAGGAGCGGTTAGAGGAGGCGCGCTTCGAGGGGATGACCCGCCGGCTGACGGTGCCCGAGTGGGTGCTCGGTCGGGCCGCGGGGCGCTCGTACGTCCCCATCCTGGACGCCACGGAGGCCACGCTGTTCGCCAACGAGGGGTACCGGATCATGGTGCCGATCACGAACCCGCGGACCGACGGCCCCATGATCGAACTGGCGAGCCGGCTCGCCAGCGACCACGAGGACGGGCTCGTCCACATCGTCCACGTCGTCCAGGCGCCGGAGCGGATGTCGCTGTCGGCCGGCGCGGGCCGGATCGCCGACGTCTCGGAGGAGGGAATGGCCGGGCTCCGCGACACCGCCGAGGGGTACGACGTCGACGTCTCGACGTCGACCGTCGTCTCGCACCGGTCGTTCGAGGAGGTGTTCAACATGGCCCGCCGGACCCGCCCGGAGGCCGTGCTGATGGGCTGGGGCGAGGACCAGCTGTGGAGCGCCGCCCGCGCGGAGCGCCCGATCGACGAGCTCACCAACCAGCTCCCCTGCGACTTCCTCATCCTGAGCGAGAGCGACCTCGACACCTCGCGGGTCCTCCTCCCCACCTCCGGGGGGCCGGACTCCGGGCTCGGCGCGGAGGTCGCGAGCGTGCTCTCGCGGACCGCCGGCGCCGAGGTGTCGCTGCTACACGTCGTCGACGGCCCGGAGGACCGCGCCGCTGGCGAGGGGTTCCTCACCAACTGGGCGGCGGAAAACGACCTCGCGGGCGCGAACAAGATCGTCGACGACGGCGGCGACGTCGAGGGCGCCATCGCGCGCGAGGCAGAGAACACCACCCTCGTCATCATCGGCGCGACGGAGAAGGGGCTCCTCTCCAGGCTCGTCTCGGACTCGCTGCACCTGGACGTGATCCACGACGTCGACTGCTCGGTGCTGCTCGCCGAGCGCCCCAGCAGCCGCTCGATCCGCGATCGGCTGTTCGGATCGGGACGGCGGGTGACCGGGCCGCCCGACGGCGGCGTCGAGCGCGACGACGGCGCGTCGCGGGGCGCCGAGCTCTCCGGCCCGGACGATTCCGGCCCCGCACCGCTCGCGGCCGTCGGCTCTGACGACGGTGGAGACGCCGCCGACGAGGGGGCCACAGAGCAGCGCCCCGACGACGAGCCGAGCGAGTCGACGGTGATCACCGACCACGTCGGTCCGGACGACGAGGAGGCGGGCGGCGACGGGAGCGACGGGGCCCCGCCGGAGCCCTCGGTCGTCACCGACCACGACGACTCGGACGACGAGGAGGCGGACGGGGAGAAAGCGGACGGCCGCAGAGACGCGACGGACGACGCGGCGTGATCGATCGCGGCGCGGGGCGACGCGCCCGATAGCGCAAACGGCTCTTTGTCTCACCGGCGACTTATTGTTGGTTCCCGGCGACGGCTCGCACATGGACCGAAGACTGATGACCGCGGCCGGGCTCGTGCTGCTCGTCGCGCTGGCGGGCTGCGCGGGACTCCCCGGCTCGACGGGAGACGCGGGGACCGCCGCGAACGCGGCCCCGGGGGAGGAACCGGCGCTCGACAGGAGCATCGAAGTGACGGCGGACGGCGAGGCCACGGCCGAGCCGGACCGCGCCACGATCCGCGTGGCGGTGACCGCGACGGGCGACGACTCGGCGGCGGTCCGCGACGAGCTCTCCGCCGCGGACGAGTCGCTCCGGGCGGCGCTGACCGACTGGGGGCTCACCGAGGACGACATCCGGACCGAGCGCTACGACGTGCGCGAGTCCTACGAGACGCGGGACAATCCGGATCGGACGACGTATCAGGGCGTCCACAGCTACGCGCTGACGATCGACGACGTGGACGCGGTCGGGGAAGTCATCGACGTCGCGATCGACGGGGGCGCCGACGAGGTGGAGCGCATCGAGTTCGGGCTGAGCGAGGAGCGCGAGCGCGAGGTGCGCGCGCAGGCGATCGAGAACGCGATGGCGAACGCCGACGGCGACGCGGCCGTGCTCGCGAACTCCAGCGGGCTCGAGGTCACCGGCGCGTACCGCGTCTCGACCGCGGACGCCGGAGTGACGCCGTACCGGGTCGCCGAGTCCGCGATGGCCGGGGGCGGCGACGGCGGCGACGCCGCGACCGGGGTCGAGACCGGCGACGTGAGCGTCCGCGTCAGCGTCAACGTCGTCTACGGCGCGGAGCAGGCCTAGACGACCGAGCCGGCGCACCGGTTCTCACGGCGCGCCCCGGATCCGCCGGGCGTCGAAACGGGAACCGGCTTTTAGCGGCAGAAACGTCCGGTACGTGCTTGTATCGCCGTATTTAAACCGCGGATGCTCCACTGAGAGTCGTCCGACAGATACATACGGAAGTGATCGGATCGTAAAACTATGCCGGACGATTACAACACAGAGAGCATCGATCGACGTAAAATTCTTAAAGGAGCCGCTGCCGCCGGTCTCGTCGGCATCGCGGGCTGTTCGGGAGACGGCGGCGACGGCTCTGACGGTGGCGACGGCTCTGACGGGTCCGACGGTGGCGACGGCTCTGACGGGTCCGACGGGTCCGACGGCGGCGACGGCGGCGACGGCGGAAGCCGCCTGAGCTGGCACGCGGGCGGGACCGGCGGGACCTACTTCCCGCTCTCGAACGAGGTCAAGACCATCGTCGAGGCGAACACCGACTTCTCGCTGAACGTCCAGTCGACGGGCGCGAGCGTCGAGAACGTCGGCAGCCTCGCCGACGGGTCGGCCGACTTCGCGCTGATCCAGAACGACATCGCCTCCTTCGCGAAGAACGGGACGGGCATCGACGCCTTCCAGGACAACGCGATCGAGAACCTCCGGGGCGTCGCGACGCTGTACCCGGAGACGATCACGCTCGTCACGCTGGCGGAGAACGACATCTCCTCCGTGGGGGACCTCAGCGGCGCGACGATCAACACCGGCGACCTCGGGTCGGGGACGCAGGTCAACGCGCTACAGATCCTCGAATCCGTCGGCATCACCGACTACAACGAGCAGAACGCCGGCTTCTCGCAGGCGTCCGAACAGCTCGCCAACGGCGACATCGACGCCGCCTTCGTCGTCGGCGGCTGGCCGGTCGGCGCGATCGAGGACCTCGCGAACACGAACGACATCGAGATCGTCCCGATCAGCGGCGACAACCGCGAGGCCGTCAAGGAGGACGCCTCCTGGTTCGCGAACGACACCATCCCCGGCGGCACCTACACCGGCGTCGAGGAGGACGTCGAGACCGTCGCCGTGCAGGCGATGATCGCCACGAACGCCGGAGTGCCGGCCGACACGGTCGAGACGGTCACCGCGGCCATCTTCGACAACCTCGGCGAGCTCACGATCAAGACCGACTTCATCACCGTCGACAGCGCGCAGGACGGGATGTCCATCGAGCTGCACGAGGGAGCCGCGGCCTACTTCGACGCGTAGGCGCTCCGACGACGGTCCCGACGCGGGCCGTCCGCTCGGAGGGAGCCGCGGGCGAGTCGTATCGGTTCCACTGCGGGACGCGCCCCGGTCGATCGCGGGGGACCGCGCCGCCGACGGCCGGTCGTGCCCTGTTTGAAACTGCTTCACGAGCTGTCCGAACTCGACACCACCGGAATCACTCGAAGACATGGGCCGCCTTTCTCAGCCGAACGTCGGTGCCGCGATCCTCGCGATCGGCGTGCTCGCGATCGCCGTCGCCGCGGCGACCGCTCCGGTCGGGGCCGTCCTCGTCGTCGAGGACATCGAGACGGGCGAGCGGTACGTCACGGCGGAGGTGAGCGACGGGAGCACGGTCGCCCTCGAGTACACCCACAGCGTCGAGAAGTCCCGGGTGTACGACGAGTACCGCGTCGACGGGGAGACGCTCGTGAACACCCGGATGGAGTTCGAGTCCTACGGGTGGGGGCTGCCCGCGCGCGTCAACGTCACGAACGTGAACGGGACGCTCGTCTACGAGCCCGACGAGCCGATCACGGTGCTCGACGAGCTCTCCGTCTCGCCGGGGCGGATCGCCGACCACACGCTGATCGTCGATGACCGGCGATACGACCTCGTCGCGGTGACGGACGGCAACGACGTGAGATTACACATCGAACGACGGTCGCTTCTCGAGATGATCCAATGACCACGACCCATCGAACGGACGGCGGTATCGACGACCCGAACGACGGCGGCCCCGAGGGCAACGGGCCAGGGGGCGACGACCCGGGCACTGGCGCCCCGCCTGACGACGGGACGGACGAGGAGATCTCCCGCGAGGAGGCGGACGAGCTGATCCAGGAGATCGAGCGCCGCCGATCGCTGCGAGGGGCCGCCGCGGTGGCGGTCGCGGCGATCGGGATCGCGTTTTCGGTCTTTCAGCTGTTCCTCGCCGCGCGGAGCTTCACCTTCACGGTCTGGCTTCCGACCGTCGAGTTCGCGGGGATCTCGCTCGCCCCCTGGCAGGTCTCGCTCCAGCTCCTGCAGGCGAACGCGATCCACGTCGCCTTCGCGCTCGTGCTCACCTTCCTGCTGTTCCCGGTGAGCACCGGTGACGGGTTCGTCGCGCAGGCGTTCGGTCGGATCGCGCCGGCGGCGTCCCGGCGCCTCGGTGAGGAGAATCCCGTCACGCGGCTGCTCGAACGGGGTCGGGCGGGGGTGCGCTGGGCGTTCCTCGACCCCGACCGCGACCGGGTGGCTCCGGTCGACCTGGTGTTCATCGTCGCGGCGTTCCTGTCGGCGTTCTACTTCCTGACGGAGTTCGCCGAGATCCAGAACATGCGCGTCTTCGGGGTCGACTCGGGACGACCGATCACCGAGGTGTACGCGTTCCTCCAACCGCTGCTCGGCGGCGTCCCCTTCGTGAGCGAATACTCTTACGCGATGATCCTGGGCGTGACCGGCGTCCTGCTGGTGTTGGAGGCCACCCGCCGGACGCTCGGCCTCCCGCTGATGATCATCGTCGCCACGTTCATCGTCTACGCCCGCTGGGGGTACCTCATCAGCACGGGCACGCCCTTCCTCGGGCTGCTCGCGATCCCGGAACTCACCTGGCCGGACATCGTTCAGAACCTCTGGTACAACACCGAGAACGGTGTGTTCGGCATTCCGGTGACGGTGTCGGTGAGCTTCATCTACATCTTCATCCTGTTCGGGTCGTTCCTCGAGATGAGCGGGGCGGGCCAGTGGTTCATCGACCTGGCGTACGCGCTCACCGGGGGCCGCAAAGGCGGCCCGGCCAAGGCGAGCATCCTCGCCAGCGGGTTCATGGGAACGATTTCGGGGTCGTCGATCGCCAACACGGTCACGACCGGCGCGTTCACGATCCCGCTGATGAAGCGGTCGGGCTACTCGCCCGAGTTCTCCGGCGCCGTCGAGGCGTCCGCGTCCTCCGGCGGGCAGATCCTCCCGCCCGTGATGGGTGCGGCCGCCTTCCTGATGGTCCAGTACACGGCGACCCCGTTCGCCGACATCATCATCATCGCGACGATCCCGGCGATCGTCTTCTTCTTCGGCGTCTGGGTGATGGTTCACCTCAAGGCGGTCCAGGCGGGGATCGGCGGCGTGGCCGGCGAGGACACCGTGGACCTCTGGAGCCACCTCAAACGCGGTTGGTTCTACCTGGTCCCGATCGCGCTCCTCCTCTACTACCTCATCATCGAGCGGCTCTCGGTCTCCCGGTCGGCGTGGTTCACGCTCGTGGCGCTCGTCGGGCTGATCGCGCTCGTCTCGGCGTACAGCGAGGAGACGCGGCTCCGCCTCCTCGCCGTCTTCGCGGCGATCGTCGGCCTCGAGCTGGCGAGCTACGCGGTGGCCGGCGTGAACGTCGTCGGCCTCGTCACCGGATCCGGCGGTGCTGGGCTCCCGCCCGCCGAGGCGGTCAGCGCCTTGTTCAGGGGGATCGAGTGGTACGCGATGCTCGCGGGGGTGCTCACGCTGCTGTCCAAGCCCGACCTCGACGCGTCGCTGCTCGATCTGAACCCCTCGGTCCGGGACGCCGCCGAGACGGTCGGCGACCGGACCGGCCGGGACCTGGAGGACAGCCAGCCGTTCAAGCTCGGCACCTTCGTGGTCACGTCGATGGAGCAGGGCGCGCGCACCGCGGTCCCGGTCGTGGTCGCGGTCGCGGCCGCGGGGATCATCCCCGGCGTCATCAGCGTCTCCGGGCTCGGTCCGAACCTGACCTCGCTGCTGCTGGCGCTCTCGGGCGGATCGATCGTGATCATGCTGCTCGTGACGGCCGTCTCGAGCATCATCCTCGGGATGGGAATGCCCACGACGGTCACCTACATCATCCTCATCTCGATGCTCGCGACGCCGCTCGTGGAGTTCGGCATCCCGCTTCTGGCCGCCCACCTGTTCATCCTCTACTTCGGCGTGATCGCCGACATCACGCCGCCGGTGGCCGTGGCGGCGTACGCCGCCAGCGGGGTCGCCAAGTCCGACCCGTTCGAGACCGGCGTGAAGGCGTTCTCGCTCTCGCTGAACAAGGCGATCGTCCCCTTCGCGTTCGTCCTCGCACCGGGGATCGTCCTGTTGCGCGAGAAGGCGAACGCCGCCGATCTGCCGCTCCGCGAACGGTACCGCGTGATCGGGTTCCAGGACCTCGCCGAGCTCTCCTACTCGATCCCCGAGATCGTCGTTCCCGTCGTCGGGGTCTTCCTCGGGGTGATCGCGCTCGGCGCGACCGTCATCGGAACGCTGTACACGCGCGTCGGCCGCACCGGTCGGGCCGTGTTCGCACTCAGTTCGCTGCTGCTGATGGCGCCGAGACTGCTTTCCGAGACCGTCTTCGACGCGCTCGGGCTCGTCGGCGTGAGCGTCTCCGTCGACGCGCTCCTGCTCGACTTGACGCTCCGTGCCATCGGGTTCGCCCTGTTCGCGGCGCTGACCGTCCGTAACCGTCGGGAGGCTGAGAGCGAAGGCAGCGGGGGAGACGAAGCCGGTGCCGAGTCGGAGTCGCCCGAGATCGCCTCCGGCGTCGACTCGGCCTGACCGGGCGGCCGCCAGAGAATTCCACGGGGGCCGTCGTCAGGCCTCGTAGCCGGCCATCTCCATCACGGACGCGAACTGCTCGGTGTCCGTGACGCTCTCGTACACTATCCCGCCGATCATGCCGCCGGGGTAGGTGTCGCCGTTCATCGCGTGGTTCACCTTGTGGCAGTGGAGCGCGTACACGCCGGGGTCGGCGCCGGCGGTGAACTCGATCGTCTTCCGCTCCGCGGGCGCGATGGGGATCACGTCCTCGCGGTGCCGGGCGGCCTCGGGGATGACGCCGCCGTCCTTCTCGACGACGGTGAACCCGTGGTTGTGGGTGTGCATCGCGTGCGACTCGTAGCCGGCGTTGACGTAGTGGATCCGCACCCGGTCCCCCTCCTCGACGATCAGCGGCGACCCCTGCTCGGGGTGGAACGTGTACGGCGCGGAGCGACCGTTCACGGTGAACGCGTCGGGGTTGCGGTCGCGATGACTGAACGAGACGTCGCCGCCGGCCATCGAGGCGGAGAGGCGCGTGTCCCAGTCTTTGATCGTCATGAACGCCTCCTTGTCGGGCGCCTCGTACCCCTCGGGGTCGACGCGGAGGATGCCGTACATCCCCATGTCGAGGTGGTTCTGCGTCTGGTAGTGACAGTGGTACAGGTGCGTTCCGGGTTGGTTCGCGGTGATCTCGTAGGTGTGCTCCTCGCCCGGGGCGACCTGCTGGCCGGTCGTCGTCGGGACCCCGTCGTCCATCCAGCTCTTCGAGAGCCCGTGGACGTGGAACGTGTGCGGCCGGTTGTGCTCGGTGTTGTCGTAGGTGATCTCCATCTCGGTCCCCTCGGTCACCCGGAGCAGCGGGCCGGGAACGCTGGGGTCCGTGTCCGGCGTCTGCCACGCCCAGACCTCGGGCAGTTCCCACGGGCCGCCCTTCGTCTCGTCGCCGAGCAACCGGTGACGACACGGCGTCGTGGACACCGTGATCGCGCCGTCCCGCTCGTCGAGGTCGATGGTCGTCCGCGGCGTCGTGTACGGGTGGTCCGTCTCCACGCCGGTGGCGTCGCTCCCGGACCACTCCGCGACCTGTTCGGCCGCCGCCTCGCCGCCGCCGCCGGCCGCGTTCTCCGCCGCCGCGGTGCTCTCGGCCCGCGGGGCGCCACAGCCCGCGAGCCCGACCGTTCCGAGCGCCGCGGCCGCCGAGAGGAACCCGCGTCTGGAAGCCGTGCGTCGACCGCTGTCGTCCCATTCTCTCGTCATGGCCGAACATGAGCGGAGCGTTAACTTAAGGGTAAAACCGGATCCACAGGGTGTGAGAACGCGGTCCGCGGCCGGTTTATTTATATAGTCTGGAAACCGGGGAGGGTTTCTTCGGGGTTCATCCCCGGACCGCACGAGCCGGGCGTCGCCGACTCGGACTACTCCTCCGTCTCGGGTTCGCCGGTCTGCGTCGGACTGCGCTGAATCCCCCTGAGGTACCGGTACACCGGGTACACGTACTCCTCGATCGGCCCCTGGACTCCGCGCGGGCTCGAGTACACTAACACCGGCACGCCGCTCCCCTGAGCGAGTTTGATCACGTTGTCGGGGGTGCTCCCGAAGACGCGGCGCCGGAGGCGACGCGTCCGGGTGGCCCCGATGAGTAGGATACCGCCGTTCTCGCTCGCTTGGTCCACCAGCCCGTCGGCGATCGTCTGGGCGGTGATGTTGTGGATCCGGACCGACGAGGCGTGCGGAAGCCCGGAGACGGTCGCCTCAGCGTTCTCCGGTCGGCCCTCGCCGCCCTCCGGCGTGATGTTGATGACGTGGATCTCCGCGTCCTGCTCGCACATCCGGTCGATGAGCGAGAGCAGGTCCATGTGGTGCGGGCCGCCGCCGGCCCCGATGTTGACCACGTCGAGGGACTCCGGCTCCAGCACGCCGCTCGCGAACAACACCCCGCACGGGGACTTGTACTCCACGTGTTCGGCGACCTCGGTGTGCTCCTCGGGGTACCCCATCAACACGAGGTCCGACTCCTCGTCCCGCGCCGTTTGGACGATGTCGAACCCGACGTCCCGGCAAGTGTGTCCCTCGACCGCGTAGGGCACGTCGAGGTCCTCGGCCGCCAGCAGGTCCTGGATGCGCCGCACCCGACCGCGGGTGATCTCCTCGACCGCCTCGTACGGCGTCTGCTCGGGGATCTGCGTGACCGTCATCACGTCGACGAACGTCTCTCCCGGCTGGTACTCGCCGATCGCCGCCGCCAATCGGACGTACCGGACGGTCCGTTCCGGCCGCGCGACCGGGACGAGGATGCGGAACGAGTCCTCGCTCGGCACCTCGGGGGCGCCCGCCGACACGTCAGTGGGTTCTTCGGCGCCGACCTCTGCCTCGGGCGCTCCCTCGGTCTCCGCTCGGCCCCCGGGCTCGGTCGACGGGACGACCTCTTCGTACAGCTCGTCCATGTCCGGCTCGCCGCCCCAGATCAGGTACGCCGCGAGCATCCCGAGGACGAGCAGGACGCCGACGATGACGCCCTTGACCGGGAGGTTAGTGATGAGCGCGACGTTCGCGAGAATCCCGACGATCGGGATCAGCGGAACGCCCGGGACACGGAATCCGCGGTCGAGGTCCGGGTGCCGGCGTCGAGAGTAGATGAGCGCGATGTTGACCACGGAGAGCGGCAGCAGCAGGTTCAGCGTCGCGAATCCGGTGAGCGTCGTCAGCCCCAAGTCGGTGAGCGTGAGCGGCCCGAGCGCCGGCAACGACACCGTGAGATCGAACGGGACCGCGCCGCCTTCCGCCGGGAACAGCCCGATGAAGACGACGATGAGCGCGACGATCACTCCCGTCGCGGTGGTCACGCTCCAGAACGGGGTGCCGTACTGCCGGTGGATGCGCGAGAACGGCCGCGGCGCCTGGCCCTGCCGACCCATCAGCGACCCGATTCCGCTGGCCGCGAGGATGCTCGCGTTCGAGGCGCTCACCATGCTGAAGATGGCGCCGGCGACGATGAGCGAGCGACCCGCGGGGCCGAGGAAGCCGGCGGCGACGCGGCCCATCGCGGTCTCGCCCTCCTCGGCGATGACCTCGGCCGGGACCGGCGAGTTCACCATCGAGACGATGACGAGCGCGTAGAGGACCGTCACTGTGACGATGCTCGCGCCGATCGCGAGCGGGACCGTGCGGCGGGGCTCGATGATCTCCCCGGCGCTCGCGGCGATCGCGGAGAACCCGAAGAAGGTGATGAACGCCAGCGCGGCGATCGTGACGATCCCGACCGGGTCGGTCGTGAACCCGGCCGAGAAGTTGCCGACGGCGACGGCCGGGCCTCGGAACGCGAAGGCGCCGCCGACGAACGCGAGGAGGACGGCCACCTTCGCGCCCGTCACGAACAGCTGGAAGGTCCCGCTCTCCTCGGTCCCCCGGGCGTTGAGCGCGCCGAGCAGCAGGGCCGCGAGCACGCCGGAAGTCCCGTGAGGGAGGACGTGGAGCGACTCCGGGAGAATGAATCGAACGACCCACTCGTCCATCGTCGCGAGGTAGAAGGCGGTCGTGCCGGTGTAGCCCAAGAACAGCATCGCGCCGACGACGTAGATCAGCGTGTCGTGTTCGAAGGTCCGCGAGGAGAACAGGTAGCCGCCGCCGTTCTCGGAGTAGATCGACGCGAACTCGGAGTACGACGCCGCGGTCAGGCCGGCGACCACCGCCGCGAGGACGAAGGCGATCACTGCGCTACTCCCGATCTCGGCGACGGCCGTGCCCGACAGCGAGAAGATCCCCGCCGCGATCATCGTCCCGAGCCCGATCGCGTAGGCGATTTTGAAGTCGAGCGTCCGGGTGTGCTCTACCATTGCACTCCGATCCGGAATGAGCGTACCAAAAACTATTGATCCCTCATACGCCCCCGGGAGCGATTGTCGAATCCGAACGCCCATCGGATTTATTCGGCTCCGCCGCGACCGCGAAGCCATGCGCGTCGGCATCGTCTCCGACACCCACGACGACCTCGCCGCCGTCGAGGCGGCCGTAGCGCTGTTCGACCGCGAGGGCGTCGACGCCGTCGTCCACTGCGGCGACTTCGTCGCGCCCTTCTCCGTGACCCCGTTCGACGTCGGCGGCGACGACCCCGACGCGGGCTTCGACTTCCACGCCGTCCGCGGCAACAACGACGGGGAGTGGGCGGTGCAGACGACCGTCGAGGCGTTCGGCACCTACCACGGCGAGGCCGGAACGCTCTCGTTCGGGGACGGGAGCACCGAGAGCGCCGGCGACGGGGACGGCGAACGCGCCGGCGACGAGGGCGCCGTCGAGGTCGCGGTCACTCACGGGACGAGCGGCGTCGTCGTCGACGCCCTCGTCGACTGCGGCGACTACGACTACGTGTTCCACGGCCACACCCACGCGCACGGCGTCGAGGAGCGCGGCGGGACGGTCCGGGTGAACCCCGGCGGCCTGCCCATCCCGGTCGACGGCGCGGACGACGAGTTCCGCGTCGCGACCCTCGACGTCGGGGCGGACGCCGACGGGGCGACCGGCGTCGACGCGGTGACGCACCACGCGCTCGATTTATAAATAGCGCACCGCGGCACGACGGGACGCGACCCGAACGCGACGCCCCGAGCGACGCACAAACGCGCGTTTGTGTCATCGGGGGCCTTTTGAGGTGTCAGAGGAAGAAGGTGTATGGACAGACGCGCGTTCCTCGTCGGAGCGGGCGGGGCGGCGAGCGCGCTCGCCGGGTGCACCGACCTCGTCACGCTCGGCGACGGGCGGGTCGCCGAGCGCGACCTCCCGGAGCGGCCCGCGGACCCGACGCCCGAGTCGGTCGCGGCGTACGTCGCCGAGTACGAAGAGGTCCACGCACACAACCGCCACGCGAGGGACGGGGCGAGCGAGGTGACCGTCGACGCCGTGGCGACGTTCGACCACGCCGCCGGCGACGAGCACTTCGCGACCGCTCAGCACGCCGGTACGGCCTACTACGAGGACGACGGCGCCCGGTCCGTGGGGGAGCTGTACGGTCGACCGGTGCCGTACCTCGTCGCCCCGGACAGGACGCTCCGGATGCCGGTCGAGCGGCGGCGGGTCGGAACCGGCGCGTCCGGTCGTCCGCCGGACGAGACCGCGTCCCCGCCGCTCGGCGTCCGGCTCTGCAACGTCACCGACGACCCGCGCGAGTTCGTCGTGACGGTCGTCCGGCGGAGCGCTGCGGACGGTGGAGGCGGCGTCGGCGGCGATATCACCGACGAGAGCGACGGCCCGGTCCTCTCGACGACGGTCGAGCTCGATCCGGAGAGCGCGGTCGAGCTCCTGGAGGTCACCGACGTCCGCGGCGGCTACCGCGTCACCGCCAGCATGGAGGACGACGGCGTCACCGGACAGGGCCGGATCGAGGTCGGGCTGCCGAGCGCCGACCGCGGCCCCAACGTCGACGTCATCGTCGGCGAGAGCGGCGTCTCCGCGTGGCACCTCCCGTCGTTCGAGGGGATCTGAGCGGTCAGTCGTCGCGGTCAGTCGCCGGCGTCGCCGTCGGCGCCGCCGTCCGCCGGGAGGTCGGCGGCGTCCGCCGCCTCGACCCCGCGGAACTCGAAGCGCGCGCCCCCGCCCGTCGCGTCGACGAAGTCGACCGACCAGCCGTGCGCGTCGGCGACCTCCGCGACGATCTTCAGCCCGAATCCGGTCCCGTCCTCGTCGGTCGACACGCCCGCGTCGAACGCCTCGTCGCGCACCGCCTCGGGGATACCGGGCCCATCGTCGGCGACGTAGAAGCCGGGCTCGCCGGCGGCGTCGAGCGCGCCCACCTCGACGCGGACCCCCGCGCCGCCGTGAGCGACCGCGTTGGCGAACAGGTTCTCGACGGCCTGCCGGAGCCGGCTCCGGTCGGCCCGGAGCGGGAGGTCGTCGGCGAGGACCAACTCGGCGTCGGCCGTGTCGACGTTCGCCCAAGACTCCTCGGCCAGCGCCGACAGCGACACCGCCTCGGTCTCGTCGATCGCGGTGCCCTGTTTGGCGAGCGTCAGCATGTCATCGACGAGCGCGCCCATCCGGTCGAGCGATCGGGCGACCGTCTCGAGCTCCGGCGGGACCGCCCGCTCACCCTCCAGTCGAGTACGGATCAGTTCGAGGTTGCCGGCCGCGACGTTGAGGGGGTTGCGGAGGTCGTGTGAGACGAGGCTGGCGAACTCCTCGAGCCGATCGCGCTCGCGGGCGACCTCCGCCTCGCGGGCCCGGAGCTGTCGCTCCCGCTCGATCCGGACGAACACCATCGTCACCGTCGCGGCCCAGATCCGCGCGATCGCGAGGTCGGAATCGTCGAACGCGTCGGACTCGGTGGCGCCGACGTTGATGATCCCGTAGCGCCCGAGCGGGAGCACGAGCTCGCTCCGGATGGGCGAGTCGGGGTTGTACCGGTCCGGGTCCGTCCGGATGTCGGCGACGTACTCCGGCTTCCCGGAGTCGAACACCTGCCAGGAGATGCTCCGCCCGTCGGCCGAGAAGACGGGGTGCTCGCCGACGACCTCGTCGGCCGCGTCGGTCCACACGTGCGGCTCCAGCGCGTCCCGGCCCTCGTCGTACAGCCAGATCCCCGCGATCGGGTGGCCGAGCACCTCCTCGACGTACTCGACGGCCGCCTCCGCGGCGACCTCCCGGTCGGTCGTCTTCAGGAGGTCCTGCGTCGCCTCGTGGAGCGACTCCAGCGTCCGCGTTCGGCGCCGGAGCTCCGCCTGTCGCGCCCGCTCCTCGCGCACGTCGACGACCGTGACGACCAGGTACGCCTCGCCCGCCCTCTCGAACGGACCGAGGCTGATCGTGACGGGGATCTCGGTGCCGTCCCGCCGCCGCGCCGTCAGGTCGAGGCTCGCGGCCATGGACCGCGGCTCCGGGTCGGCGACGTGGCCGTACAGCTCGGCGCCGGCCGAGCCGCCGCCGGCGTCGTAGAGCAACCGCTCGACGTCGGTGCCCTCCAGCTCCGCCGGCCCGTAGCCGAGCACGGGCTCGACGCGGGGGGTGCCGGCGCGGACGACGCCGTCGGTGTCGACGATCAGCACCGGGTCGGGAAGGCCGCCGAGCGCCTCCGGGAATCGCTCCATCCGTTTCACTTCTACTCTTCGGCCGGCTCGTGGACGTGCCCGCACTCGGGACATCGGACCTCCTCGCCGCGGAGGCCGGCCGAGGAGGCGCGCACCTCGCGCATCACCTCGCTGATCTTGTCCTCGGCCTCCAGCTCGTCGGCGACGGCGAGGTCGACCCCCTCGACCTCCAGGAGGAACTTCGCGACCTCCGTCACCTCGTACATCATCTCGTCTAAGTCCTCGGCGGTGAAGAAGCCGGACATCGCGCCGTAGAGGAACGTCGCGCCCGCCTTCGTCACCTTCTCCTCGAAGGAGTAGCGCGCCTGGTTGACCGCCTGCGGCGTGTACGTGTCGGTCATGAACGGGACGAGCTCCGGTAGGTTCTCGCCGATCTTCGTCATCTCGACGCCCGTCTCGGTTCGGAAGTCGGCGCAGAGCCGGGCGATCGCCCACTCCCGGGCCGTGACGTACGTCCGGTCGCGGAGGAAGTCGTTGACCCGCTCGTAGCGGGCGCCGTCCATCTTCTTGAACCGCTCGTACTTGCGGACCTCCGGCGGGACGTCGGGCGTCTCGTCGTCCGCGGTATCGCCGTCGGAGGCGCCGTCATCGAAGGCGTCGCCGTCGGAAGCGTCGCCTTCACTGGGCGTCACGTCGCCCGTCCCGTCGGTCGAGGGGCCGGCGGCATCGCTCGGAGCGGCGGCCTCGTCGAGGGGCCCCGGAGCCCCCTCGTCGTCGGTCGACGGCTCGCGGGCGGGGTCCGACCCGGCGTCGTCCGACGCGGGACCGGGCTGGTCGTTCATGTCCGTATCAACCTGACCCCCGGACAAAAGGGTTGTCGCTGGAAGCGGCGGCCGCGCTCCCGCGACGCCGGACCGCCCCCACGGAGATCCATTTTTGTACCGTCGTGTGGACGTGGGTCGTATGAAGGTGCTCTGCGGGATCGGCGGCAGCGACGACTCGTTCCGCGCGCTCGACCGGACCGTCGAGCGCGCGGCGGTCGCGAACGACGACCTCACGGTGGCGGTGGTCGACAACGATGACTCGGCGGTCGCCCAGGCGGAGGTGATGGAGCGCGCTCGGGAGGCGATCGACGACGCCGGGATCGACGCCGACGTGAGACGGGTCGAGGGCGATCCCGGGAGCCGACTGGTCGAGATCGCCGAGCGGGAGGAGTTCGAGGCGATCGTCCTCGGCGGCGGGCACACGAGCCCGATGGGGAAGATCACGCTCGGACCGATAGCCGAGTTCGTACTGTTGAACGCCAAGACATCGGTCACGCTGGTCAGATGAGCGATCGACGCTACCCGGAGACGGTGGCCGACGGCTTCCCCGCCCCTCCCACGGAGTTCACCGACCGGGAGGACCGGACCGTCGAGATCCGACCGTACGAAGACACCGAGGACGCCTACGAGTCGCTCGTCGCGATGTACGACGCCTTCGACCCGTCCGACCGCGCACAGGGAATCCCCCCCGGCGGGGAGAAGCGCATCCGAGAGTGGCTGGACGCGATCCTCGGCGACGACTGCTTCAACGTGATCGCGTGGTGCGGCGACGAGGTCGCCGGCCACGCGACGCTGGTGCCCGACGGCGACGCCTACGAGCTGGCGATCTTCGTCCATCAGGAGTACCAGCGCGCCGGGATCGGCACCCACCTCATCCGCGGACTGCTCGGCTACGGGCAGGCCGAGGGGGTCCGGAAGGTGTGGCTCACCGTCGAGCGGTGGAACCGCGCCGCCGTCTCGCTGTACAAGAAGATCGGGTTCGAGACCTCCAACGCCGAGAGCTTCGAGCTGGAGATGGGGCTCCGGCTGAACGAGGACGATGGCGACGAGGACGAGGGCGACGGGGACGGGGCGTAGCCCCGCCGGCGCGTCCGCCGAGCGTCTCGCCGTCCCGGTCCCATCGCTCGCCGGGATCTTCAAGCCTTTACGTGCGGCGAGCGAGCGCTCGGGTATGAGCCATCGGATCCTTCTGTTGGGGGCACCCGGCGCCGGAAAGGGGACGCAGAGCGCGAAGCTCGCCGAGGAGTACGGCGTCGAGCACGTCACGACCGGCGACGCGCTCCGCGCGAACAAGGACATGGAGACGGAGTACGGGACGCCGCGCTCGTTCATGGAGGCGGGCGAACTCGTTCCCGATCCGGTCGTCAACGAGATCGTCCGGGCCGCGCTCGACGAGGCCGACGGGTTCGTCCTCGACGGCTACCCGCGAAACCTCGACCAGGCCGAGTACCTCTCGGAGATCACCGACCTCGACGCCGTGATCTACCTCGCCGTCGACGAGGAGGTGCTCGTCGACCGGCTCACCGGCCGCCGGGTGTGCGACGACTGCGGCGCGAACTACCACGTCGACTTCCAGCCGCCCGAGGAGGCGGGCGTCTGCGACGAGTGCGGCGGCGAGCTGGTCCAGCGCGAGGACGACACGGAGGAGACGGCCCGCGAGCGGCTCCAGGTGTTCTACGACAACACCGAGCCCGTGGTCGACCACTTCCGCGACGAGGGCGTCCTCGTCGAGGTCGACGGGGAGGCGGCGCCGGACGAGGTCTTCGACCGGATCCGCGACGTCGTCGAGGCGTAAGAGCGCGCGTTCGGCGGGGCGACCCGCGCCTCGATCCTACAAGGTTCTTAACCGTCGGCCGCTAACCGACCGATAATGAGTAAGGTCGAACGGAGAGTCCGCTCGCTCGTCGACGAGGACGGCGAGATGCGGGACGCCTTAGAGATCGTCCTCGACCGCGCCACCGACGGCGAGGTCCAGTGGGTCGACGTCCGCGACGAGATCACCAGCGGCCAGTGGGGCCGCCTCATCGAGAAGGAGATCCTCGTCGACGGCGAACGCGGCTTCGCGCTCGCAGACCCCGACGAGATCGAGGCGGGGATGAACGAGAACGACGGAGACGACGGGGGGGACGTCGAGACCCCGGAGACGACGTCGTGGACGAAGTGGGACAAGCTCGCCGCCGTCGCGACGGTCGGCGCCTTCGTCGGCTACGCCGTCGGTCCCGTCCGGGACGCGATCGCGGGGGCGATCGACATCGTCCTCGGTCCCCTGCTGAACCTCGTCCCCTTCTACGTCGTCATCATGGTGATCGCGCTCGGGACCGGGCTGTACTCCACGCTGCTTCGGGCGGGGCTCATGGACATGGAGAAGATGAGCCAGTACCAAGAGCGGATGAAGGACATCCAAGACCGCCGTAAGGAGGCGAAAGAGCGCGACGACGACGAGGCGCTCGACGCCATCCAAGAGGAGCAGATGGACGCGATGGGCGACCAGCTCGGGATGTTCAAAGAGCAGTTCCGCCCGATGGTGTGGATCATGTTCCTCACCATCCCGGCGTTCCTGTGGATGTTCTGGGTGATCGGCTACCGCGGCTCCGACTCCGCGTACCCCGAGGTCGCCGCGCAGGAGCTCGTGGTGCCGCTCGCCGGGACCGTCACGTGGGACACGGGCATCGTCGGCCCGATCCAGATGTGGATCCTCTGGTACTTCCTGTGCTCGATGGCGTTCACCCAGCTCGTCCAGAAGAGCCTCAACATCCAGATGTCGCCGTCGACGTCGTAACCCGTTTTCGACGCGAAGTTCGTGTCGGTGTCGCTGATTTCAGCGGCACCACGTTCTCAGTCGGAGTTCGTCGCGCCGTTTCGGATCCGTTCGAGGGCGAATCCGAGAGCGAGCGCGCCGACGAACAGGAGGACGCTCCCTCCGACGACGGCCGTTTCGGCGGCCCGCGGGACCTGCTCGACGTCCGAGACGAACACGCGGACGTCGAACGCGACCACGACGACGGCGCCGACCCCGTTGAACGTCATGTCGAGCACCGTATCGCGGAGCCCGTAGTACTCGAGCACCGGCGGTCTGTCGATGTACTCGCCGATGTCGCGGGCGGCCAGTTCCATGAACTCCCAGAAGACGCCGGCGCCGAGCGTGAACAGGACTGTGAAAAGGGCCGCATAGGGGCCCGAAAATTGCGATCCGAGCGCGGACGGGGCCCGGAGGCTCGCGTAGACGACTGCCGCGACGAGCGCGGCGGAGACGCTGTGTGTGAGGTGGTCCCACCACCACACGGTGTCGTACCACCCCAGCATCCCCAGCATGTGGAGGAACCCCGCGACGGCGATCCACGCGGAGAGCGCGGGGCCGAACGCGACGTCCGCCCCGCTCGTGAGCGCGAATACGAACTCGGTGAACGTCGGAAGGGCGGCCGCGACGGCGGATGCGACCCCGTTCACGACCGCCTGGAGGTTCCGGGACCGCAGCCCGATGAGGACCGTCGCGACGATCCCCGTCGAGAAGACGAAGAAGGCGGTTTGCAGGGCGTTCGTCATGAGACGGAGGGAGGGAGTGTAACGTAGCGGTCGGCGTGCTGGTAGGCTTTACGCAGTCGCCCGCGCGCTCGTTCCGTCGGGGAGGCCGAGTCCCGCGTCGGGGCGAGCGGTAAGGGCCGCTTCGATCGAATCGAACGAGCGGGCCCCTCGGACGCGTACCGAACGAGCGGGCCCATCGGACGCGTACCGAACGAGCGGGCCCCTCGGACGCGTACTCGGCGGAGCCGCCGAGCGGGAGTTCACCGCTCGCCGCGGCGGGACGACCGCCGCGCCCGTCGCCTCAACAGGAGCAGTAGTAGTCGCGGTCGACGAACGCCGTCTCGAACAGCTTCGCGGCCGGGGCGGGGTCGGAGGGCCGGTAGACGCCGGTCGTCAGGTCGCCCTCGCGCTCGAAGGCGCCGGAGACGAGCCGCCGCCAGTCGGCGGTCGAGAGCTGGTCCCAGAAGGCGTCGTCGCCCGCGAGAAGCGAGAGGTAGTCTCGGAGGGACACCCACCGGGTCGGCTCGGTTCCGCCGGACTCGTACGCCGCGTCGGTGACCGCGGCGTAGGCGGCCATCGGGAGGTTCGCCCCCGCGGCGACGGGCATCGAGATCCACTTCCACGGGCGGGTGTTGACGTCGAGCAGGAGGTACTCCTCGCGGTCGGCGTCGAAGACGAACTCCGCCTCGCTGATCCCGTGGTAGCCGGCGTCGTCGAGCACCGTGAGCGCGCGCTCCGCGATCGCGGGCTCGTCGGCCGTCTCGACCAGACAGGACGTGCCGAACTGCTGGGGGTACCGCACCGCCGCGTTGCCGACGACCGCGAGCGCGTCGCCGGTCCCCGACGGCGGCACGTAGGAGGCGAGCGAGTGGTCCCGACCCGTCGCGATGTCGACGCGCTTCTGGGCCATCACGGCGATCCCCTCGTCGCTCGCGGCCGCCACGACGTCCTCGAACTCCCCCCGGTCGGCGACCTCGATCACGTTGGTGCCGAACGCCTCCTCGAAGTCGCGCTTGAGCTCGGGTTTCACCACCAGCGGGAAGCCGAGCGCGGCGGCGGCCTCGTCGACCCCGGCGTCCGGCTCGCGCGTCGCCGCCGACGCGGTCTCCGCCAGCCGGTACGTCTCGGGGTACGGCACGCCGAGCGCCTCGCAGGCCGCGTACAGCGACGACTTGTTCAACACGTCGTCGAGCGTGTCGATCCCGGCGAAGGGGAGCCGGACGCCGTCGGGGTCGGCCTCGGCGTACGCCAGCGCCCACTCGTCCATGCAGCCGAACGCGACCGCCTCGGTCCCCGCGGCGTCGACGACCGCCTCCACGTCGTCGCGGAAGCCGTCGAGGTCGTCGAGGGGGTAGCTGACCGCGCCCGCGAAGTCGACCGCGTCCGAGGGCGGAGCGAGCCCGTCGTGGCGGACCGCGCCGGCCTCGCCGGAGTCGGTACCGGCCGCGCCGCCCCCCTCGGCGTCGCCGGCGCGGTCGAGCGCGATCACGGGCACGTCGTGGGCGTCGAGCGCGCGAGCGACGCCGAGTCCGGTCACGTGGGCGTTGCTGACGAGGGCCGGCGGACGGTCGAACGAGGCGTCCGCGAGCGCTTCGAGGAGCGCCTCGGTCGAGAGGAACTGCGCTGCCATACGCGGCGTTGACCGTCCGAATACAAAGGCGCACCAGTATCGGCTCCGCGTGCCACTACCGGTGACGCAACGCGCTTTTGTTCGCGCCGCGCCTCCCTCTCTGTATGAGCGAGACAGAGCTTCCCGGGCGGGTCCGACGCGCGTTCGCGGACCACGGCTCCTTCGAGCCCGCGGACGACGCGGGCGTGTGGACCTCCGAAACGACCGCGTTCGACGGGACGGTGCGCGCCGAGCCCGCCGAGGACGGCCGAGTGCGGTTCGCGGTGACCGTCCGGGTGCCGACCTTCTCGGCGGCGACCGCGAGCGAGGTCGCCGAGGTGGTCGAGGAGGGGTGGACCGAGACGTTCGAGCTCCGAGTCGTCGACGTCGGCGGCGTGACGCGCGGCGACCGCGAGTTCGACCCGACCGTCGCGGTCGGCGACGACGAGATCGCCGTCGAGTTCGAGCTGACCGATATCAACGAGCGACGCGGCGTCGACGACGCGGGGGCGCTCATCGACTTCGTCGAGGGGACCTACGTGCAGGGCGTGATCCCCGGCTACGAGTACGTCGACCCCGTCGCGGGACTCCTGTCGGCGGCGCGTCAGCAGGGGAACGACGGCGCGGTTTAACTGGGAGTCAGGGCGGACCGGCCGCGGACGCCTGCGGACCGGCCGCGGACGCTCGCGGATCGGCCGCCGGCAGCGCCGGGGCGATAGGGGCAAATGCCGGGAGCCCGTACGGGAGGTATGCTCGCGCTGATCGGGTTCGTCAGCCTCCTCGCCCTCGTGGCGTTCCACACGCTGGTCGCCGGGGTGACGACCCGCTTCTTCCGGCTTCGGCTGTCGACGTCGTGGGGGTCGGTGGTGTACACGATCGTGTTGACACCGATGCTCCTACTGATCTCGACGCTCGTGTTCACGGGCGCGCTCAACGTCGGCGCCGGGGTCAACCTCGGCAGCACGACCGTCCTGTTCGGACTGCTCGTCTTCCTCCCGGTCGTGCTCGGCGCGGCCATCGACTACCTCTACGTGCCCTCGCCGGAGGAGTACGAGCTGCCGGACACGCAGTAGGGGGACGACCCGGACGAAATCACGCGGGCGGCGACCTACTCCTCGACCAGGTCCGCGACGACCTCCGCGACGCGGGCCGTGACGTCCTCGGGCGACCGCGCCGCGTCGACGCGGACGAACCGGTCCGGCTCCGCCTCGATCAGCCGCTCGTAGTTGTCGCGGACCGCGGCGAGGTAGCCGTCCTGCTCGAACTTGTTCGTGCGGCCCGCGCGCTCGGCGGCGGCGCGGGCGTCCAGGTCGAGGTAGACCGTCGCGTCGGGCGGCCGCGAGAAGGGCTCGTGGACGCGTCGGATGTATTCGAGGGGGTCGACACCGCCGAGCGCGACGTCGCTCGCGTCGAGCGTCGCGGCCTGATAAGCGAAGCGGGAGTCGGAGTAGCGGTCGGAGACGACGAGGTCGCCGTCGGCGAGGGCGGGCCGAATCGTCCCGGAGAGGTGGTTCGCGTGGTCCGCGGTCAGCAGGAACAGCTCCGCGAGCGGATCGGCGTCGTCGGCCGCGATCGACCGGTCGACAGCCTCGCCGTACCAGCTGTCGGTGGGCTCCCGGGTGAACGTCGCGTCGGGGTAGCGCTCGCGGAGCGCCTCCCAGACGGTCGTCTTCCCGCTCCCGTCGAGCCCCTCCAGCGTGATCAGCATGGTCGCGCTCGGACGCGCCGGGGAATAAACGGTCCGGGTTCCGCGAGCGCGACGTGCCCTCCGGATTCCGGGGGCGTGGACGTGCCCCTTTTTAGTGACCCGCTGACGAACTACCGTCATGACCAGCCACGCTCCCGCGCCGCGACCGACAGGGAGGCATCGATGGTAGCCGTCGCGGTCTCCGTCAGTCGCGTGTTCGGCGCGCTGGTGTTGGTGGTGCTGAACGGCTTCTTCGTCGCGTCGGAGTTCGCGTTCGTCCGGGTCCGGTCCACTTCGGTCGAACAGCTCGCCGCCGAGGGTCGGCCCGGGTCGGGCGCGCTCCAGGACGTGATGGGGAGTCTCGACGACTACCTCGCGGCGACGCAGCTCGGGATCACGCTCGCGTCGCTCGGGCTCGGGTGGATCGGCGAGCCCGCGGTGGCCGCGCTCATCGAGCCCGTGCTCGGGTCCGTGCTCCCGGAGAGCGCGGTCCACCTCGTCGCGTTCGCGATCGGGTTCAGCGTCATCACCTTCCTCCACGTGGTGTTCGGCGAGCTGGCGCCGAAGACGATCGCCATCGCGCAGGCCGAGCGCATGGCGCTCATGCTCGCCCCGCCGATGAAGCTCTCCTACTACCTGTTCTCGCCCGGCATCGTCGTCTTCAACGGGGCCGCGAACGCCTTCACCCGCGCCATCGGGATCCCGCCCGCGTCGGAGACCGACGAGACGATGGGCGAACGCGAGATCCGGCGCGTCCTCGCGCGCTCGGGCGAGGCCGGCCGCGTCGACCCCAGCGAGGTCGACATGATCGAGGGCGTCTTCCAGCTCGACGACACCGTCGTCCGGGAGGTGATGGTGCCGCGGCCGGACGTGGTGACCCTCGCCGCCGAGCTGACCCTCCCCGAGATCCGCGAGACGGTGCTGGAGGCGGGACACACTCGGTACCCGGTCGTGACCGACGAGGACGCCGACCGCGTGGTGGGTTTCGTCGACGTGAAGGACGTGTTGCGCGCCGGCGAGGACGGCGACGAGTCGGCGACGGCCGCCGGCCTCGCGCGGGAGATCGTCGTCGTGCCCGAGACGACGGCGATCGGCGACCTCCTCGTCCAGTTCCGGGAGGAGCGCCGGCAGATGGCCGCCGTCGTCGACGAGTGGGGCGCCTTCGAGGGGATCGTCACCGTCGAGGACATCGCGGAGGCGCTCGTCGGCGACCTCCGCGACGAGTTCGACACCGAGCGCGGCGAGCACACGATCCGCACGCGGGAGGGCGGCGCGTACGAGGCCGACGGCTCCGTCTCCCTCTCCGTCGTCAACGACGCGCTCGGGACCGACCTCGAGGGCAACGGGTACGACACGCTCGGCGGGCTCGTGTTGGACCGGCTCGGCCGCACGCCGGAATCGGGCGACGTCGCCGAGGCCGGCGGCCACCGCTTCGAGGTCACCGCCGTCGACGGTGCCCGGATCTCGACGGTGCGGATAGCGTCGATCGACGGCGGCGACGGAGCGGGCGGCGGGAGACCGGGAGCCGGCGGCGACGGCGGCGCGTGACCGGTCGACGGGCGCGGGCGTTTTTTATCGGTCGGCCGCGACTCTCCGCGCATGTTCGACCGGATCCTGTTCCCGACCGACGGCGGCGACGGGGCGGACGCGACGTTCGACCACGTCCTCGACCTGGCCGCGGACCACGACGCGACGGTCCACGTGCTCAACGTCGCCGACACGACCCACGACAGCGTCACGCGAGTCGGTCGAGACGTGGTCGACGTGCTCGAACGCGAGGGCGAGGACGTCGTCGACGCGGCCGCGGAGCGGGCCGCTGACCGCGGCGTCGAGACCGTCACGGCGGTGCTCCAGGGCGGCGTGGGCGAGACGATCGTCGCGTACGCGGCGGAACACGAGGTCGACCTCGTCGCGATGCCGACGCGCGGGCGGGAGGGCCTCGACCAACTGCTCCTCGGGAGCACGACCGAGCGCGTCGTCCGCCGGTCGCCGGTCCCGGTGCTCAGCCTCCGGCCCGACGGCGGGGCGCCGCGGTACCCGTACCGGAACGTGCTCCTGCCGACCGACGGGAGCGATCGGGCCGTCGAGGCGCTCGACCGCGCCGTGGCGCTGGCGGCGCGAAGCGGGGCGACGCTCCACGTGCTCTCCGTCGTCGACGTCGGGACCATCGGGGCCGAGGCGTACTCGGGCACCGACGCGCTCGTGTCGGCGTCCGAGGAGACGGTCGCGGACGCCGTCGCCGTCGCCGAGGCGGCGGGCGTGGAGACGGTCGAACGCGTCGAGGTCGGCTCGTCGGCGGCCCGCGGGATCCGGTCGTATATCGCGGACCACGACGTCGACCTCGTGGTCATGGGCACCCGGGGGTTGACCGGCGTCGAGCGCTACCTGCTCGGGAGCGTCGCCGAGCGCACCGTCCGGACCTCCCCGGTGCCGGTGTTGACCGTGCCGGAGAGCGACTCGGAGTGAGGCGGACGCGAGCACGGAACGAGGTCTGATCCCGGTCCTGAACGAGATTGGAGTGAGGCCGGCCGCCGAGGTCGAAACCGCGACACCGCTCCGCGCGCCGCCCGACATCGCGGTAGGTTTACGGGGGCTCCTCGCATTACTCCGCGCATGAAGGTGTTGGTAGCAGGCGGGACCGGGTTCATCGGGTCGTACCTCTGTCGCGCGCTCGCCGAGGGGGGCCACGACGTGACCGCCCTCTCCCGCTCGGGGAGCGAGACGCCGGAGGGCGTCGACGTCGTCAGGGGCGACGTCACGGACTACGACTCGATCGCCGGGGCGGTGGAGGGGCAGGACGCCGTGGTGAATCTGGTCGCGCTCTCGCCGCTGTTCGAGCCGAAGGGCGGCAACGTGATGCACGACCGGATCCACCGCGGCGGCACGGAGAACCTCGTGAACGCCGCCGAGGCGGGCGGGGTCGACCGGTTCCTCCAGCTCAGCGCGCTCGGGGCCGACCCCGACGGCGACACGGCGTACATCCGCGCGAAGGGGGAGGCCGAGGAGATCGTTCGCCGGAGCGGCCTCGACTGGACGATCTTCCGGCCGTCGGTCGTCTTCGGCGAGGGCGGGGAGTTCGTCTCGTTCACCAAGCGGCTGAAGGGGATGTTCGCCCCGGGGCTTCCGCTGTACCCGCTTCCCGGCGGCGGGAAGACCCGGTTCCAGCCGATCCACGTCGAGGACCTCGTTCCGATGTTGGTGGACGCGCTGGAGGAGGAGGAACACGTCGGCGAGACCTATGAGATCGGCGGCCCGGAGACGCTGACGCTCCGGCAGGTGACCGACCTCGTGTACGAGGCCGAACGCAAGGGCGTCACCATCGTCCCGCTGCCGATGCCGCTCGCCAAAATCGGCCTGTCGGTGCTGGGCGCCGTGCCCGGCTTTCCGATGGGGCCCGACCAGTACCGGTCGTTACAGTTCGACAACACGACCGCGGACAACGACGTCGCCGCGTTCGGCGTCGACCCCGGCGAACTGACCACGCTCGGCGCGCACCTCGGCGTGCGATGACGGGGTCGATCGGGGGACGTGACGGCGATCCGGGCGACGACACCGAAGTCGCGGCGCCGTTCGTGTCACTCAGGTGGCTATCAGCGATGGTAACGGCAACCGAAGGCTTAAATATGCCTTCACGTTCTGTTTCTTTCAAAGGCCGAGGGAGCACACGATGAAACTTGCAATGATCGGATTCGGACAGGCGGGGGGGAAAGTCGTCGACAAATTCCTGGAGTACGACAAGCGGACGGGATCGGAGATCGTCCGCGCGGCCGCGGCCGTCAACACGGCCAAGGCCGATCTGATGGGCCTCGAGCACGTCGCCGAGGACCAGCGCGTACTCATCGGGCAGTCCCGGGTGAAGGGCCACGGGGTCGGCGCGGACAACGAGCTCGGCGCGGAGATCGCCGAGGAGGACATCGACGAGGTGCAGGGTGCCATCGACTCGATCCCGGTCCACGAGGTCGACGCGTTCCTCGTCGTCGCCGGGCTCGGCGGCGGTACCGGCTCCGGCGGCGCGCCGGTGCTCGCGAAACACCTCAAGCGGATCTACACCGAGCCCGTCTACGGGCTCGGGGTCCTGCCGGGTAGCGACGAGGGCGGGATCTACACCCTCAACGCGGCCCGCTCGTTCCAGACGTTCGTCCGCGAGGTGGACAACCTGATGGTGTTCGACAACGACGCCTGGCGGAAGACGGGCGAGTCCGTTCAGGGCGGCTACGAGGAGATCAACGAGGAGATCGTCCGGCGGTTCGGCATCCTCTTCGGCGCCGGCGAGATCCAGCAGGGGCAGGAGGTCGCCGAGAGCGTCGTCGACTCCTCGGAGATCATCAACACGCTCTCCGGGGGCGGCGTCTCCACCGTCGGCTACGCGGAGGAGGAGGTCGAGGAGCGCAGCTCGGGGGGACTGCTCTCGCGGCTCCGCAACGACGACGGGGGAGACGAGCTCGACAGCGCGCACACCACGAACCGCATCACCAGCCTCGTCCGCAAGGCGGCGCTGGGCCGGCTCACGCTCCCCTGCGAGATCGAGGGCGCGGAGCGCGCGCTGCTCGTGCTCGCGGGACCGCCGGAGTACCTCAACCGGAAGGGCATCGAGCGCGGGCGGAAGTGGCTCGAAGAGCAGACCGGCTCGATGGAGGTCCGCGGCGGGGACTACCCGTACCGCGGCGCCGGCTTCGTCGCGACGGTGATCCTGCTGGCGGGCGTCACGAACGTCCCGCGGATCAAGGAGCTCCAACAGGTCGCCATCGAGGCGCAGGACAACTTGGACGAGATCCGCGAGGAGAGCGACGAGAACCTCGACGAGCTCGTCAGCGACGACAGCGACGAGCTGGAATCCCTGTTCTAGGGCGACCCTCCCGATGGAGGTCCTCGTCCCGTTCTCGACCGACCGCCCCAAGTCGCGGCTCTCCGCCGTCCTCGACCCGGACGAGCGGAAGGCGTTCGCGCGGGCGATGCTCCGCGACGTGCTCGACGCGGTCCGGGCCGCCGACGGCGACCCGCGGGTGCTCGCCACCGGCCCGGTCGAGGCCGACCTCGCGTGCCCCGTCGACGTCGACGAGCGGCCGCTGACCGACGCGGTCAACGCGGCGCTCGACGCGGGGGTCGACGACTCTCCGGAGGACGCGACGCCCGCCGCGGTCGTCATGGCCGACCTCGCGCTCGCGACGCCCGAGGCGCTCCGGGAGCTGTTCGCGGCCGGTCGCGAGGCCGACGTCGCGATCGCGCCCGGTCGCGGCGGCGGGACGAACGCCTTCATCGCGAGCCACCCGGCGTTTCGGGTGGATTACCACGGCGCTTCCTACCTCGACCATCGGCGGATCGCCGCGGAGGTCGGCGCGAGCGTCGCGGTCGTCGACTCCCACCGGCTCGCGACCGACGTGGACGAGCCGGCGGACCTCGCGGAACTGCTGATCCACGCCGAGGCGGACGGCGTGGAAGGCGGCGACGACGGCACGGACGACGACGCCGACGGCGGCAGGGCGGCGCGGTGGCTCCGCGACGCCGGCTTCGCGCTCGACGCGACGGACGGGCGGGTCGGCGTCGAACGGGAGTGAGCCGGGACGGACCGCATCCGAGCGACCGGGGCGTCGAGCGCGAAGCCGACGGGCGCGAGGGATCCGGGACCGCGATCCTTTTTGAACCGCGAGCGTGAGAAGCGGACGTGTTCACGGCGGCCGGCGAGTACGGGATCGACCTCTCGATCGACGCGGACCGCGTGGAGCGGCTGCTCTCGGTGACGCCCGCCGACGTCGACCCCGCGGAGCGGCTCACCTTCGCCCGGAACGTCTTCGTGCCCCTGACGACCGCCTGCCGGTACACCTGTACCTACTGCACCTACTACGACGTGCCGGGCGAGGCCTCCCTGCTCTCGCCGGCGGAGGTCCGCGAGCGCTGCCGCGTCGGCGCCGACGCCGGCTGCACGGAGGCGCTGTTCACGTTCGGCGACGAGCCGGACGACCGGTACACCGAAATCCACGAGACGCTCGACGAGTGGGGGTTCGACTCGGTCCACGACTACCTGTATCGCGCCTGCGAGATCGCCTTGGAGGAGGGGCTGCTCCCGCACTCGAACCCCGGCGACCTCACGGAGGCGCAGTTCGCGGAGCTGCGGGAGGTGAACGCCTCGATGGGCGTCATGCTGGAGACGACCGCCGACGTCGACGCGCACTCGGGGGGCCGCCGAAAGACGCCCGGCCAGCGGCTCAACACGATCCGGGCCGCGGGCCGGCGGGGCGTCCCGTTCACCACGGGGATCCTCGTCGGCATCGGCGAGGATTGGCGGGACCGCGCGGAGAGCCTGCTCGCGATACGTCGGCTCCACGAGCGCCACGGCCACGTTCAGGAGGTGATCGTGCAGAACGTCGTCCCGAACGAGCGGTCGGACTTCGCGAAGCCCGATCTCCGGACGATGCGCCGCGTCGTCGCGATGGCCCGGGCGGCGCTCCCCCCGGAGGTGTCGGTACAGGTCCCGCCGAACCTCTCGCCCGCGGCCGACCTCGTCGACTGCGGGATAGACGACCTCGGCGGCGTCTCGCCGGTGACGGACGACTACATCAACCCGGCCTACGAGTGGCCCGACCTCGACGGCCTCCGGGCGGTCGCCGACGCGGGCGGGATGCCCCTCCGCGAGCGGCTCCCGACCTACGCGCGGTACCTCCCGGACGACCTCCGACCGGCGGGCGTCGACCCCGCCCGCTCGCCGGCGGGCCGCGACGGGTGGCTCCCCTCCGCGGTGATCGACCGGATCCGCGCGGACGACGTCCACGGGCGGCGGCTTCGCGGGGTCGCCCGCGGCGACGGACCGCTCGCGGTCCGCGGCGACTGAGCGGACCCCGGTTCGCGGGTCGCGTGCGGCTCCGAACCGGGCGACAGACCCGGGATAAACAACTGCGCTGCCAGTAGCTTCTTTAAATACCTCTCCGAATGGGTGCGTGATGCTACCACTACAGTTCGGCGGGTTCGGATTGAGCGCGGCCCTGACGGGGATCCTCTTCTCGGTGGCCCTGTTCCTCGTCGGGTTCGTGGGCGTGTTGCTGCTGGGCAAGGTCGTGCTCGTGCCGGCGGTCAAACGGGTGTTGAGGTCGCGAGGGTTCGACGAGGCCGTTCTCAGCCTCGGGTCGAGCGTGGCGAACGCCGTCGTCTGGGTGGCGGCGATCGCCATCGGATTCACGATGGCGGGCTACGGCGCGTTCCTCTCGGCGTTCGCCGTCTTCGGCGGCGCCATCGCGCTCGCGGTCGGCTTCGCCGCGCAGGACCTCCTCGGCAACTTCGTCGCCGGGATATTCATCCTGAAGGACAAGCCGTTCGAGGTCGGCGACTGGATCGAGTGGGACGGGAACGCCGGCCGCGTCGAGGACATCGACCTGCGCGTCTCGCGGGTCCGGACGTTCGACAACGAGCGGATCACGGTACCGAACGGCGACCTCGCGAACGGCGCCGTCACCAATCCGGTCGCCTACGAGACACTGCGCCAGAAGTTCGTCTTCGGGATCGGCTACGACGACGACATCGCGCAGGCGACCGACATCATCGTGGAGAAGGCGCAGGCGCACGAGGAGATCCTCGACGACCCGGGCGTCTCGGTCCGGCTCGTTGAGCTCGGCGACTCGGCCGTGGGGCTCCAGTCGCGCTGGTGGATCTCGGACCCGGACCGCGGCGACTTCGTCCGGGTGCGCTCGGAGTACGTCACCGCGGTGAAGGAGGCGTTCGACGAGGCCGGCATCGACATGCCGTACGTCCACCGGCAGCTCACCGGCAGCGTCGAGGTCCTCGAGTCGGTCGCCGACGACGAGTGACGGGTCGGCCCGCGAGAGCCGTTTCGGTTAGTCGGTCGACGCGTCGCCCTCCGCCGCGTCCGGCCGGTACTGCCGGCTGACCGCCTGCCACCGGTCCGAGCGGAACCGCGCGAGGTTCAACCCGGCCGGCACCAGCTTCTCGGCGATCACCGCCGCGTACAGCCCGCCGACGCCCAGCGGCGTCACCAGTCCGAGCAGCGCGGCCGGGAGCGCGACGACGTACAGCCCGACCATCGACGCGAGGAACGGCCAGCGGGTGTCGCCGGCGCCGCGGAGCGACCCCGTCACCGAGCCGTCGACGCCGAGCGGGAAGGCGGACACCGCGGCGACGACGACGAAGGCGGCGGTCGCGGCCACGGCCGCCGGGTCGTCGACGAACACGCCGGCGATCGGGTCGGCGGCCAGCAGGACCGCGACCGACGCGAGGGCGTACACGACCGCCGACAGCCGGATCACGTCGCGGCCGTACTCGGTCGCGAGCGACTCCTCGCCCGCGCCGAGCCGCTGGCCGACGAGCGTGCTCGCGGCGATGGAGAAGCCCCAGCTGAAGCTCCCGAGGAGCGCCCGGACGCGCCGCCCGACCTCGAGGGCCGCGACGGTGGCGTCGCCGAACGAGGAGGCGATCCACAGCAGGGGGAACACGGCGACGCCCTCGGCCACGCGGCGAGCGATCAGGGGCGCGGAGACCCGGAGGAGCTGTCGGACCAGGCCGGCGTCGATCCACGGGCCGTCTCGCCCGATCGGGATCGGCGAGGCGCCGCGCCCGAAGTACGACCGGCCGGTCATCCCCCACGAGAGCGCGACCCCGACGGCGGCGACGGAGACGGCGGTGCCGAGCCCCGCGCCGAACACGCCGAGGCCGGCGCCGAGCACGAGCCAGGCGGTGAGCGCGACGTTGAGGAGCGCGCCCCCGGCCCGGACCACCATCGGCGTGAACGTGTCGCCGACGCCGGCGTACGTGCGGCTCGCGATCATGTTGAAGAACTCGAAGGCGAGCGCCGGCGCGGTGACGGCGAGGTACACCGTCCCGGCCCGGAGGGCGGTCCCCTCGCCGCCGACGAGGGCGATCAGGGGCTCCGCGAACGCGACGAAGCCGACGACGATGGGCGCGGCGAGCGCCAGCGCGACGAGGAGAGAGGCCTTGACGACGAGCGCGGCGCGGTCGCCCTCGCCGCCGCCGTAGTTCTGCGAGACGAGCGACACCGTCCCGCCGGCGAGCCCGATCGAGACGAACTTCGCGAGCTGCCAGTAGGCGAACGCGAACGCCAGCCCGGCGACGGAGGGCGCCCCGAGCGCGATCCCGACGACCGCCAGGTCGACCGTGTTCTTCGACATGATCGCGAACCCGGTGACGACCCGGGGCCACGCGAGGTCGAGGGTCTCCCCGAGCCGGTCGCGGTCGATGACGCCGGCGCGGTCGAGCCCGTCCGCCGTCGCCGAGCCGAGCCGCGAGAGCGCGGAACGGAGTCGGGCGGCCGCCGCCCGGAGTCGTGATCGCATCACCGTCGGTACGGGGCGGCGCGGCTTGGGTCTGTTCACCGCGGCGGGTCGCGGGGGGCGTCCCGATCCGCGCGGGACCGTCGCTCGAACGGTAGCTTTTCACGGCGACCGCCCGAAGGCACAACTAATGAATACCACTGAGTGGCGGACGTACCTCGTGACGCAGTCGAGCCGGTCGGCGGGCCGCGACACCGAGGCGGTCGTCGAGGCGGCGCTCGCGGGCGGCGTCGACGCCGTGCAGCTCCGCGAGAAGGACGCGCCCGACGCGGAGCGGTACGAGGTCGGGACGCGGCTGCGCGAACTCACGGCCGACGCCGGCGTCCCGCTGATCGTCAACGATCGGGTCGACATCGCGGCCGCTATCGACGCCGACGGCGTCCACCTCGGGCAGTCGGACCTCCCGATCGAGGTCGCGCGCGAACAGCTCGGCGACGACGCGATCGTCGGGCGCTCGACCTCGACGGTCGAGCAGGCGGAGGCGGCCGCGGCGGCGGGCGCCGACTACCTCGGCGTCGGGGCGGTGTACGGGACGCGCACGAAGGACGTGCCGGACGCGAGAGACGGGATCGGGACCGAGCGGGTCCGGGAGATCGCGAGGGCGGTCGACCTCCCGGTTATCGGGATCGGCGGGATCGACGCCGACAACGCGGGCGCGGTGGCCGCGGCCGGCGCGGCGGGGGTCGCGGTCGTCTCCGCGATCACCGCCGCCGAGGACCTGGAAGCGGCGACCGCCGCGCTCCGGGAGGCGGTCACGGAGTGACGACGGGTCGCGCCGGCCTCCATGCGGTTTCGGCGCCGGCGACGCGTCGTCGCCGCACCGGGGGCGAGGTCACGCCTCGCGCTCGAACGACGGGTCGAACAGCCGCGCCGACATCGGCGCCGGGTCGCCCTCGGTGAGGTTGTAGTCGGAGAAGTCGGTGACGCCCGCCTCCCGGAGCAGCGCCTCGTCGTAGAAGCTCTCGCCGGTGCACTCCGAGGGGTCGCGCGCGAGGATCTCGAGCACCGCGTCGGAGACGATCTCCGGGGTGCGCCAGTCGTCCTCGGTCCCGAGCCCGAAGTAGCGGGTCGCGCGGGTGTCGATCGTCGTCACCGGCCAGAACGTGTTACAGCCGACGCCGTCGCTCGCCAGCTCCTCGGCCAGCGAGAGCGTGATGAACGACATCCCGAGCTTCGACCACGCGTACGGCGCCTTCCCCGGCGAGCGGTCGGTCACGACCGGCGGCGAGTTCGACAGGAACCACGCCTCGTCGAGCCCCGCGAGGTGGTCGGCGAACGCGTGCGCGACGAGGTGGGTCCCGCGGACGTTCACGTCGGTCAGGAGGTCGAACCGATCGGCCGGCAGGTCGGCGACGTTCGCGAGCTGGATCGCGCTCGCGTTGTTGATCACGACGTCGACCTCGCCGAAGCGGTCGATCGCCGCCCCGACCGCCGCCTCGACGCGGTCCTCGTCCCGGAGGTCGAGTTCGAGCGCGAGCGCCTCGGCGCCGCGGTCGCGCACCTCGCGGGCCGTCCGCTCGATCGACCCCGCCAGCTCGGAGTCGTCGTCGTCGGTCGTCTTGCCCGTCGAGACGACGTTACAGCCGCGGTCGGCGAGCGCGAGCGCGAGTTGCTTGCCGATGCCGCGGGTCGTGCCGGTGATGAACGCCGTCGAGCCCGAGAGGTCGGGGTCCGCGAGTGCCATATCCCCCCTTCGACCGACCGAGGGATAATTCTCGGTGTCCGGGCCGCGGAATCGGCGAGACGATATTTAAATATCAATAAGCGAAGACAACGATCACTTGTGAATAACAACCGCGGTGGCGCGTGCCTCCGAGCGCCCTTCGGGCGCGAGGAGCACGCGCGAGGGAGGCGGTCGCCCGAGCGAAGCGATGGGCGACCGGCGAGGCTGGGGAGGCGTGAGGTGCGGTCGCTGTGTGGGGCGGGACTCAAAGGGGCAGCCGCGCTCGACGAACCCCAGCGACGCAAGGACCACAGGGAGCGTAGCGACCGAGGACCGCAGCAAGCTGTGGGAGTCGAGCGCGGCTGCCGCTTCGGAGGTGTTCTCCGCCGATCCGTCAGCGACTATTTATAAGCGAGCGACTGCCGCTTCGGAGGTGTTCTTCGCCGATCCGTCAGCGACTATTTATAAGGGAGCGGCTGGGGCTTCGGAGGTGTTCTCCGCCGATCCGAACTCGATCGAGTCCTATCGCGTCGCCGACTTCCACTCGCGCAGCCCCAGTCGCTCGCCGTTCAGCTCCTCGGCGGGCGCCTCGGTGGCCGCCCAGACGAACAGCGGCGCGACGCTCTCGGGGTCGCGAGCGCGCTCCATGCCGGTGAGGTCGGTGGCGACGAGTCCCGGGTCGACGACGCCGACCGTCGCGTCGAGGTCGGCCGCGAACCCGCGCGCGACCGCCTCGGCCGCCGCCTTCGAGACCGCGTACGCGCCCATCCCGGCCTTCGACTCGTGGGCGACCGACCCCGAGGGGACGATCACCCGCGCGTCGTCGGCGAGGTGCGGGACCGCCTCGCCGATCGTCGCGAAGGCGCCGCGGGCGTTGGTGCGCATGGTGTCGTCGTAGTCGGCGTACGAGACCTCGTCCGTCGGGCTCTCGCCGGGGCCGCCGTGAAAGACGGCGGCGTTCGCGAGCACGACGTCGATCGGTCCCCCCTCGCGGGCGGCCCGCTGGAAGAAGCGCTCGAGGTCGAACTCGTCGCGGACGTCGACGCGCTCGCCCCACGCCTCGCCGGCGGCGCCCTCCCCGTCGCCGTTCAGCTCCGCGACGGTCCGATCGACCGCGTCGCCGTCGCGGCCGGAGACGGCGACGAACGCCCCCGCCTCGACGAACGCCTCGGCAACCGCCCGCCCGATCCCGCTCGTTGCGCCGGTGATCGCGACCGTCGGATCCATATGCGAATCGGTAGGGGCGTCGGCGACTTAGGCGTACCCACTCGCCGCGTCGGATCGGCGGCCGTCGGCGGCGGAGCCGAGACGGGCGGAGCGGGGGACCGCCGCCGCGTCTGGCCGGTATTTATACCGCCGCCGCCCCTACGATCTAACATGGACGTGGCCCCGGACATCGACGCCGTGGCCGGCGAATCCGTCGTCGTGATCGGCGGTGGATTCGGCGGTCTCTCGACAGCCTGTTACCTCGCGGACGCCGGCGCGGACGTGACCCTCTTGGAGAAGAACGAACAGCTCGGCGGGCGCGCGAGCCGACTGGAAACCGACGGGTTCCGCTTCGACATGGGCCCCTCGTGGTACCTGATGCCGGACGTGTTCGAGCGCTTCTTCGGCCACTTCGGCCGCTCGCCCGACGAGTTCTACGAGTTAGAGCGGCTCGACCCCCACTACCGCGTGTTCTGGAAGGACGGCGACAAGGTCGACGTGCTCCCGGACCGCGAGGCGAACCGGGAGCTGTTCGAGGAGTACGAACCCGGCGCAGGCGAGGCGTTCGAGGCGTACTTAGCGGAGTCGGAGCGGACGTACAACATCGGGATGGAGCACTTCGTCTACGAGGACCGGCCGCGCCTCCGCGACTACGTCGACAAGGACGTGCTCCGGTACTCGTGGGGGCTCTCGCTTTTGGGCAAGATGCAGGGACACGTGGAGGACTACTTCGACCACCCGAAGCTCCAGCAGCTGATGCAGTACACCCTCGTCTTCCTCGGCGGCTCGCCGTACAACACCCCGGCGCTGTACAACCTGATGAGCCACGTGGACTACAACATGGGCGTCTACTACCCCGAGGGCGGGATCGGCGCCGTCGTCGACGGGATCGTCGAGCTCGGCGACGACCTCGGCGTGGAGTACGTCACCGACGCCGAGGTGACGGGGATCGAGGGGCGCCGCGGCGCGTTCGCGGTCGACACCGCCGACGGCGAGCGCTACCTCTCGGACCTGGTCGTCTCCGACGCCGACTACGCGCACACCGAACAGGAACTGCTCCCGCCGCGCAAGCGGCAGTACACCGAGGCGTACTGGGAGTCGCGGACGTACGCCCCCTCCGCGTTCCTGTTGTACCTCGGCGTCGAGGGCGACGTGCCGAACCTCGAACACCACACGCTGGTGCTGCCGACGGCGTGGGACGGTCACTTCGAGCAGATCTTCGACGACCCGGCGTGGCCCGACGACCCCGCCTACTACCTCTGCGTGCCCTCTGAGACCGACGACACGGTGGCGCCCGAGGGGCACAGCAACCTCTTCGCCTTGGTCCCCGTCGCGCCCGGGCTCGAGGACACGCCCGAACTGCGCGAGGAGTACCGCGACCTCGTGTTGGACGATATCGCCGAGAACACCGGAACGGAACTCCGCGACCGGATCGTCGTCGAGGAGACGTTCAGCGTCGACGACTTCGCCGACCGGTACAACAGCTATCAGGGGAGCGCGCTCGGCCTGGCGCACACCCTGCGACAGACCTCGCTGCTCCGGCCGTCCCACGAGTCCGACGCGGTCGACGGGCTCTACTTCACGGGGTCGACGACGACGCCCGGCATCGGCGTCCCGATGTGTCTCATCAGCGGACAGATAACGGCGGAGACGGTCTCGAAGACGGCGTGAGGAAAGCCGTGACCGACACAGCGACCGACTCCGGCCGGCGGGCGTTCGCCGAGGACCTCCGGTACCTGCTGGTGTTGTCGCGGCCGCGCTTCTGGCTGTACCTCGCGGGCCCCGTCGCGGTCGGCGTCACGTACGGTATCGGCGACGTGAGCGAGCTGTTCACGCCGACGACCGTCGCGCTGGCGGCGTACTTCCTCGTCCCCGCGAACGTCTTCCTCTACGGCGTCAACGACGCGTTCGACGCCGACATCGACGAGCTGAACCCGAAGAAGGAGGACCGCGAGGCGCGCTGGCGTGGGAGCCGGCTCGTCGCGGTCGCGGTGCTCGCGTCGGCGCTCGCGGGGCTCGCCACCTTCGCGCTCGCGCCGCGGGTCGCGTGGCCGTACCTCGCCGGGTTCCTCCTGCTGTCGGTGGGGTACAGCGCCCCGCCGGTGCGGTTCAAGACGACGCCGTTCCTCGACTCCGTCTCGAACGGCCTGTACATCCTCCCCGGCGCGGCCGCGTACGCGACCGTCGCCGGGGTCCACCCCCCGCTCGCGGCGCTCGCGGGCGCGTGGCTCTGGACGATGGGGATGCACACGTTCTCCGCGATCCCCGACATCGAACCGGACCGGGCCGCCGGGATCCGGACGACGGCGACGCTGCTCGGCGAGGGACGGACGTACGCCTACTGCTTCGCGTGCTGGGCCGTCGCCGCGGCCGCGTTCGCCTCGGTCGACCTCCGGCTCGGGGCGCTGCTCGGCGTGTATCCGGTCTTCGTCGCGTGGGTCGCCGCCTCGTCGGTGTCGGTCGACCGCGCGTACTGGTGGTTTCCGGCGCTGAACACCGCCGTCGGCACCCTGCTGGCGATGGGCGGGCTGTGGCGCGTCTACCCGATCACGGAGGTGCTCGCGTGAGCGACCCGGACGGATCGGCGGGGTCCGCGAGGTCGGCCGAGTCGGCCGCGTCCGGCGTCGACACGCTCCGAGCGCGGCTTCCCGACACGCGCCGCGAGGCGGAGCGCCTGCTCGACCGGACCGTCCGCGAGAACCGGTTCACCATCGCCGTGCTGTTCCCGCTCGTCGGCGCGCTCGCCCTGGTCGGCAGCGCGGAGGGATGGGTGCCGGAGCCGTTCGCCTTTCACCCGTGGTTCGTGCTGTTCGGGGTGTTGGTGATGCGCTCGCCGCTCGTCGTCGGGGTGTTGCCCGCGCTCGACCGCCGCGCGCTCGGGTGGATCGGCGTCCTGACCGCGTACACTTACGCGATCGAACTGGTCGGCGTCGCCACGGGGTGGCCGTACGGAAACTTCGAGTACGTCGTGGACCTCGGGCCGATGCTCGGCGGCGTGCCGGTCGCGCTCCCGGTGTTCTTCATCCCCCTCGTGGTCAACGCGTACCTGCTCTGTCTCCTCCTCTTGGGCCCGCGGGCCTCGAACGGCTGGCTCCGGCTGGCGACCGTGATCGCCGCGGTCGTCGCGATGGACGTGGTGCTCGACCCCGGCGCGGTCGCGCTCGGCTTCTGGAGCTTCGGCGGCGGGAGCTTCTACGGCGTCCCGCTCTCGAACTACGCCGGCTGGGTGGTGTCGGCGACGGTCGCGGTCGTCACGCTCGACCGCGCGTTCGCGGGGACGACGCTCCGCGACCGCCTGCGCGACTGCGAGTTCATGCTCGACGACATGGTGAGCTTCGTGATCCTCTGGGGCGGGATCAACCTCTGGTACGGGAACCCCCTCCCGGCCGCCGTCGCCGCCGCGTTCGGCGTCGGACTCCTCCGAGCGGACCGGTTCGACGCGCGGCTGTTCACCCCGTGGGAGTGACTCCCCGACCCGACTCGGTATCGCTTATATACGTCCCCCTCCTTTCCGGTGATATGAGCGTCCAAGAGAGTCGCGCGCGGCCCGGCGAGGAGGCGGAATGAGTCGGCTAACGATCGAGTACGGCGCTCACGAGCGCGTCAGCGAGGTCGTCGACCGGCTGACGTACTGCGCCGAGCACATCAGCGTCGCGTTCGACGGGTGGGAGGAGCCGCACGTCAAGGGACCGGGACTGTACTTCGCGGTCGTCGCCGACCGCGGCTACGGCGCGTACGCCGACGCGATGGGGGACAACCGCTGGCCTCGGGAGGACTGCGCGTCGGTCTTCGACGAGGACGCGTTCGTCGACGCCGCCGGGACGGTGAGCGTCGAACGGGACGGGGGGATCGTCGTCGCCGTCGACGGCGAGGTCGAGGAGCAGATGGTTCGCTTCCGCGACCTCGGCACCCGGAGCGGCGAGTCCCGGCTCGTCGACGACGTGAGCTACGAGCCGTGGATGGGGTCGCGGCACATGAGCGCGATCGAGACCTCGGTCCGGCCGGAGGTCGTGGCGACGGTGACGCTGAGCGAGGAGACGGGGCGCGTGAGCGTCTTCCGCGACGGCGATGCGACGTCGATGCGGCGCAACGAGATCGGCGGCGAGTGGCGCGCCGAGTAGGCGCCGGACGGAGATTTCGGTGTCGTCGACCGCGTTTCTACCCCCGAGCCCGGACGTCGTTCAGGTCGGGAGCCGACGGCGAGGCGGCGGGACCTCCGAGTGCCCGCGTCCGGGAGTTTTCCTCCAACGGAGACGGAGACCCATCGATCCGGACGTCGCGGTGCGATCGGAGACGCGGCGCGGGCTGTCGAAGTTCGGTGTCCCCGCCGCTGTACCGCACTACTTTCGCTCATGCAGATATCATCGACTTCTTATAAATCTGGGTTCGTGCGGTCATTCGACCGCTTGCGGCCCGACCTGGAGAGCCGGTCGACGGCCCGCGGATCGAACGGGTCCGTACCACGTCGCAGTCGACGGAGCCACCAGTCGGATCGACGACCCGCGCGACCGGTCTGACGCAACCGTCGGTTCGCGACCGATGAAATCGCTCTCGTTCGGCCGCGTCCGCGGAGGGTACGGATTCTCGACGGCGATGGCGCTCACAGAGTTGGGATCGCGCCTGCAGAGTTGGGATCGCGCCTGCAGAGTTGGGATCGCGCCTGCAGAGTTGGGATCGCGCCCGCAGAGTTGGGATCGCGCTTGCAGAGTTGGGATCGCGCTTGCAGCGGTCCGCTGGGAACCGCGGGTGGCCACTGCGACTCGCCTCGCGGTGGAGTCCCGTGGGCCCACGTTGCGCGTCACCGAACCGGACTCCGATTCCGAGGCGAGATGCGGCCGGACCGAAACGGGAATAAATATAATAAAAGTGGTAGTATATAGAATATACCAGTTTTTATACTATTGTAACGCCGATCCGACGGTCGTCGAAACGGCGTCGCGATACGCGACCCTCGTCGCAGTCCGGTCGACCCGGACAGCGCCGCCGTCGACGGCGGCGAGGTTGAAAGGGCGTCGCCCGGCCGATCCGTGCGGTCGCATCGCAAGCCCAATCGGTCGAGTCGCCCGCCGGGCACCGGCTTCCGAACGGGTCATCGGCTTCCGAAGGGGGGTCGCGTGTGGGCGATGCAGATTCTCGGATTCCTCGGGGTCGGTGGTCTCGACTCGTGCAGACCGTTCGCAACGGGGCGGAGGCGCCGTCGGAGACGAGTCGGGAGTTGCCTCGGAGAACACCCGTGAAGACCCGTCTGCGTCGCGTTTTAGCCCTCCGATAGCCGAGTTCCGCCGACTTCCGCGGCTCTGAACGAGTGATTAATAAAGATAGCGCCGGCCCAGAGTTCGGCTCATGTGCCGACGGACAGAACGGGCGCTCGCGCCGGCCGACGGGTGGCGGAGATGACCGATCCCGTCGAGATCCGGAACGGTTCGATCGTGACGCCGCACGGGGTCATCGAGGGCGGACGCGTCGTCCTCGCGGACCGTCGCGTCGCCGAAGTGGGCGACGCCGGGACGGAACCGATCCCCGAGGCGACGACGGTCGACGCCGATGGGAACGTGGTGATGCCCGGGCTCGTCGACCTCCACGGGGACGACGTCGAGGACGAGTTGTATCCGCGATCCGGCGCGCGCGTCGACGCGCGGGAGGCCGTGATCGCCGCCGACCGCAGGAACGCCGCTGCCGGGATCACGACGAAGTTCCACGCGATCGCGTTCGAGGAGACGCCGTCGGAGGACCGCTCGATCGCCGACGCGACCGACCTGGGTCGGGCGATCGCCGGCGCGGAGGAGACGCTATGCGACAACCGGATCCACGCGCGGTGCGAGCTCTCGGAGGAGAGCGTCGGAGCCGTCGAATCGCTCCTCGAGGCGGTCCCCGTCGATCTCGTGTCGGTGATGCATCACTCCCCGGACGGCGGACAGTTCGACGACGAGGAGTTCAGCGACCACTACGTCGAGCAGCGGGACTGCACGCGGGAGTCGGCCGCGACGCTCGCGGTCCGACGCCGAAACACCTCGACCCGGCAACGCATCGAGTTCATCGGCCGGGTGGCCGCCCTCGCCCGCGACCGGGGAGTACCGCTCGCGTCCCACGACGACGACTCGCCCGAGGCGGTCGACAGAATGGCCGCGATGGGCGCGTCGATCAGCGAGTTCCCGGTGACGCTGGAGGCGGCGGCGCGAGCGACGTCGGAACACGGCGTCGCGACGACGATGGGCGCTCCAAATCTCGTTCGCGGCGGGAGCCTCTGGGGGAACCTGAACGCGCGGGAGGCCGTCGACGCCGGCGTCGTCGACGCCCTCTGCACGGACTACCACCCGCAGTCGCTGCTGAAGGCCGCGTTCGTCGACACCGGCGAACCGCTGGCGACCCGAGTCGCCCGAGTCACGGTCAACCCCGCGGAAGCCGTCGGGCTCTACGACCGCGGCCGACTTCGGAGGGGCGCCCGTGCCGACGTGCTCGTCGTCGATCCCGACCCGACCCCGACCGTCGAACGCGTCTACGTCGGCGGGCGGGAGGCGGTACGGACGACCCGCCCAGACGACGCCCGCGAACGCGTCCCGACCGCCTGAGGCGCGTCATCGCCGCCGTCGTTCGGTACGGCCGTGAGTCGTCGCGGCCGCGGTTCGTCGCGACTGACGGTCCGACCCGTCGAGAGGCGGCGCCGGCGCCCGAGCTGAACGGAGAGGGCGGACCCCGATTACTCTCCAGATAAATATCCCCAACAGAACGCCAGTAGGCACATGACCGAACCGAATCTCGACGTCGGGTTCGTCCCCGTCGAGTGCCCGGGACAGGGGAAGACCGGGGCCGCGAACACGTCCTCCCTGTTGATCGAGACGCTGTCGCACCGGCACGACCTGACCGTCTACGTGGTCACACAGCAGGAGGCGCGGCGGGCGGACCTCCCGGCGCGGGACCGCGTCGAGTACGTCGTCCAAGACGATCTCTCGATGCTGCCGCACCCGATCGCGACGAAACAGGATGCGCTGCGCTCGAAACGAACCGAACTCGAGGCTCACGACCTCGTGCACTCCTACTCGTCGGCGTTCATTCCCACGCTCGCGACGCTCGACTGCCCGACGCTCGCGACTCTCAACTCCTATCTCGCCGTGTGTCCGACCGCCAGCTTCCGATACCACGGCCGGGAGAGCTGTTCGGGTCCGGGACCGCTGAAGTGCGCCGGCTGCGTGCCGGCGACCGCGATCAACCGACGGAACGGGGCGGAGTCGGAGGCGAAGGCCGCCTACCTCGCGGCCGGTCGGGCGCCGCTGGTGAAAGAGTCGATCGAGCGGTGCGACGAGGTCACGGCCTATCAGGCGCTCTCTCCTCACCTCCGCGACGACTACGTCGGCGTCGGGTTCGATCGGGACCGGATCCGCGTCATCCCGCACTTCTACGACGAGCGGTTCTGCGCCGAGCCGCCGGAGACGAAGCCCGCTCGGCCCCGAGCGACCGCGGAGGATCCGGTCCGACTCCTCTACGCCGGGTCGCTACGACAGATCAAGGGCGTCGACGTCCTCTTTCGGGCGTTACCGGCCCTCTCGGACCGCGGGGTCGAGGCGGAGCTGCACGTGGCCGGCACCGGCCCCCTCGAGGATCGACTTCGAGAGATCGCCGACACCCTCGGCACGGGCGACCGGATCGTCTGGCACGGGTTCCTCGAACGGGAGGAGCTCGCGTCTCAGTACCGGAAGGCGGACGCGTTCGTGTACCCCGGCGTCATCGACGAACCGTTCGGCCGCGTGATGCTGGAGGCGCTCGCCAGCCGGACGCCGATCGTCAGCTCCGACACCGGGAGCATGGCGGCGATCGTCGGCGACGCCGGGGTCCTGTTCGAACCGGGGGACGAGGAACGGCTCGCTGCGGCGGTCGAGCGGCTCATCGCCGAGTATCCCGCGCGGTGCGACGCGATCGGGGACCAGCTCGCGACGTTCGCCCCCGAAACGGTGCTCGAAGAGTTCTGCGACCTCTACCGCGAGACGGTCGAGACGGCCGATAGATCCGGTCGTTGAGCCGGACCGTTCACGGTCGCGGACCGCGTTCCGACGTGCGGTCAGGGCAACCCGCGCGTGCCGTCGCTCGTCGACCCGGCCCTCGCTCGTCGACCCGGCCCTCGCTCGTCGACCCGGCCCTCGCTCGTCGATTCGGCCCCGTTCCGATTCCGTCCGACCTACATGTACCCGAGGTCGCTGAGCCGCTCCATGAGGTCCTCGTCGTCCCGCGTGCCGCCGGTCCGCCCGGTCGTCCCCGCACGCTCCTGTACCCAGGCCGGGGAGTCGTCCTCCTTCTCGGCCGAGACGGCGCTCCCGAGAGACCGGTACCCCTCGAAGTAGCGGCCGGAGACCGGCACGTCTTCGACGTCGACCCCGTCCGGGAGATCGGCCGCGCTTTCGGGGAGGCGTCCCTCCTCCGGGAATTCGGGGACCGTGGCGGGGACGACCTCAGTCCACATCGCCTCCCACACGTCGGCCTCCGTGAACGGGAGGATCGGATGGACGCGGTCGTGCGTCGGGTGCGCGTCGGCCGATCGACTGGCCGAGAAGAACGTCTCGTCGGTCCGGGCCCCCCGTTCGTCCCACCTGACGGCGGAGACGACGCCGTCGACGTCGTGGGTCTCGATCGCGTCGTTCAGCGGCACCGTTTTGAGGAGGTGGTTGCCCACGTAGCCGTCGAGGAGGAACGGGAACGTCTCGCCGTCGTATTTGAGAACGTCCCGGACGTGTCGGCGGTTCGCTTCGTTCAGGTCCGCGACGCGGACCTCGTCACCGGGGTCGGTCGCGTTGGCCGCCACGTCCTCGTTGCGAGCCACGTGGAGGTCGATCCCCCACTCGTCCGCCCATCGCTCCACGAACTCAACGACGTCCGGGAAGTGCTGAAAGTGGTCGAGGAACACCGCCGGCGGTCGGTCGTATCCGCGTCGGTCGGCGACCGCGCGGACGACGTGGAGCGTCAGCGTCGAGTCCGCTCCGCCGGTCCAGACGACCGCCGGGTCGTCGTACGCCTCGAGCGCTCGGTGAGCCACGTCGAACGCCTTGGCCGCCTTGTCGCTGAACGTCGGGTAGTCGGTGGGAAGTTCGTCCGCACCGTCGCCGTAATCGACGTCCGCGTGCTCCGGGGTCCGTGTCATATCGTTCGGTCTCACGCGACCGACCCACATTATGAAGCGGTCCCTAATGTCGGGACCCCTCAGCGCTGCGCGCCGCCGTCGCCGTGGGTCGACGGGTCGACCGATCCGACGGCGTCCGCGGGGACCGCGGCGGCGTCACCCTGCTCGCCGCCGGAAGGAGGGGTTTTCGGGAGCGTGAAGTGGAACACGGAGCCGACCCCCGCCTCCGACTCGACGCCGATGGATCCGCCGTGGCTCTCGACGATCTTCTCGCACGTCGCCAGCCCGATTCCGGACCCCGTCTCGTCGTGGCCGCTGGAGAAGATCTCGAATATCCCCTCCGTTTCCGCCTCGGTCATCCCCCCGTTTTCGTCCGCCACCGCGAACCGGACCATCTCGCCAGCGGGCTCCGCGGTGACGTGTACCTGCGGCCGACCGTCGGCGTGTGTTATCGCGTTCTCCACGAGGTTCTGGAACAGCTGGACGACGAGGGTCCTGTCGGCCGCGACGGTCGGAAGGGAGCCGGCGGTGATCCTCGCTCCGGATTCGGCGATTGTCGACCGGAGGTTCTCGATCACCTCCTCGAACACCGCCTCGGTGTCGACGGCCTCGAAGGACACCTCGCCGCCGCCGCGGGAGTATTCGAGTAGGTCGTCGATCATCGACGACATCCTGGCCGCGCCGTCGATCGCGAACTCGACGTACTCCGACCCGTCGTCGCCGAGCTCGTCTCCGTAGCGGTTTTCGAGGAGCCTGAGAAAGCTCTGGATCGTCCGGAGCGGCTCCTTGAGGTCGTGGGACGCGACGTACGCGAAGCGTTCCAGCTCGGCGTTCGACTCCCGGAGATCGTCGACGACCGACTCGATCTCCGCCTGCATCTCTATTTTCGTGGTGATATCGCGCCCGATGCCGCAGACGTACAGCGGGCGTCCGGCGTCGTCCTCGACGACCGAGGCGGAGAACTGGTACGGGATCGTCTCACCGTCGCTCGTGGCCAATCGAAGTTCGATCGAGTGTTCGCCGTCCGACCGGACCCTCTCGACGGCCTCGACGGCGCGATCGCGATCGCCGCTGTCGAACAGCCGGAACGCGTCCAGTTCACCGAGTTCGACGTCGCTGTAGCCGGTGACCTCGGAGACGGCCTCGTTCCAGTACACGAGCCTGCCGTCGAAATCGACGATGAAGAACAGATCGGCGAGCCGATCGAGGTACTTCCCGGTGAACGCGAACTCCGGTTCGTGGGGCTCTTCGAGCAGCAGATACCGGTCCCCGTCGATCGGACGGATCGTGACTGATCGCGACGATGGGCCGTCGGAGACGACCGTCCGCTGTTTGGCTCCGGTTCGAACCGCGTGCGCCCAGAGCTCCGGCAGATCGGCGGTGAGATCCTCGGGCGGAGCGTCCCGCAGCGAACGCCCGACGACGTCCCCGTCCGGCCCGTCGATACTGTCCGCCATGCGGTCGTTCACCCAGAGGTACGTCCCGTCCCGATCGACGCACGCGATCCCGGTCGCGGACTCCGTGAGGGGGTCGTCGACGGCGTCGTCGGCCGAGGCGGTCGGCCGTGTCGCGGAGACCGCCCCAGACGCGGCGTCGCCGACGGGCTCACCGACGGCGGCGAGCGGGCCGTCCGACTCGGGGTCGTCCGGGTCGAACGTCCCGTCGACCAGCGCGGCCAGGTCGTCGTCGAGCGATTCGTGCGCCTCTCGTCGGGAGAGCGTCGTCAGCGACGGGTCGGTGTCCGCCAGTCGAAGCAGTACTCGAACGTCGCGCGTTTCGGTGCCGGAACCGAGCAGTACCCGATCGAACCGGCCGCCGATCAGCCGATCGACCGCGTCGCTCACGCTCGTCGTCGTGAAGGCGTTTGGGCGATCCGCCGGCTCCCGGTCGTTGATAACCCGTCGCAGTCCCTCGGCTTCCGTACCGACGTACAACACCGTTTCGTTCATGTATCCGTGGTATCGTATCAGCTGTCGATCATTACGCGGCCGTGACGGCCCCTTACACGCGAACTTGACTTCGACACGGGACATCGGCACCGTCGTCGGAAAAGCATACCCCTTCCGCGGCGCTCAGGCTTAGCGGTGGAAGGAGTGACATGAAATAGTCATTTATATCGCAGAGCGGGAGCCGGTTGGAGTGCGGTCGGCGGACTCGGGCGACTCTCGATGGGCGGGGGCTTGACGCCGCCGCGCGGCCACGGACTCGACCGCCGCCGATCGGTGCGAATTATCAGACAGATAATCAAGGGCCCGATGGCACAATTCGGATCCATGCGTCAACTACTGACGGCGAGCGGACCGAGACGTCTGGGTGTCGATCGAATCCGGAGGTCGGTTCGTTGATGCAGTACGCCGACTTCGTGGCGTTACAGAGCGGCGGGTTCATCGAGATAGCGCTGCTGTTCTTCGTTCTCGCCGTCCTCGCCGCGGTGGCCGGACTGCGAGGCGTGGCAGGGGTGTCCATGCGCATCGCCAAGATCTTCGTGTTCGTGTTCCTCGTGTTGTTCGTCGCTTCGCTGTTCCTCTGATCTCCCTCTCGCGGCCGCGCTGACGCCTTCACTTTCGTTCTCTCTCTTTCTCTCACCTTTCGTCTCATTCCCTCCCGTTCTCTCACCTTTCATCTCGGAGGGCCGAAACGCCGCCTTCCGCGAGGTCACTCCTCCGTCGCGGAGTCACAGTCGGTCCCGCGAGCGGACGACGGCCGCCGACTCCCGGAGCGGAGCCCGCGATCCCGGCGTTTACCATCCTGATAATAATACTGGTGCCGGCCGTATCGTTCGATGCCGAAGTGGACGACACTTCCGGCACAGCCGATCGGAGTTGAGTTCCCTGCCACTCCGAAAGGGGGAAGCGTCACAGGATCCGCGCGCAACTGCCGCACCGCCACCCTCCTGCTTTTTGTCCGTAATCCCGTCGCCGGTCCGAAGCGAGAGCCGGGCCGTCGGCGCCCGGGTGCGAACGGGCGGGCGGCGCGTCGCGGCTCACGCCGGCACGTACTCCGTCCAGGAGCACCGCCGGAAGGCGACGTCGTACCCCGTGGTGTCCCGGACCGCGTCGAGACCGTTTCGCAGCTCCGTCCACTCGTCGTCCGTGAGGTCGAGTCGCTGCTGGGTCCCCATCTCCCCGGTGTTCGCCGGATCGTCGTCGTGACAGAGGACGAGGTGGGCGATCTCGTGGAGCGCTAAGCGCGCCTGTTCGCGGGGCGAGTCGCGGTGGCCGACGACGGCCCTGTTCCCGGCGTTCATGCCGTTGACCCACCCGTCGTTCCACCGATCGCGCAACCCGTCGGAGAGGTGGCAGTAGACGCGCCCCACGTGCGGGGGTTCGCGCCGCCCCGGAACGACGACGAGCTGGAAGGCGACGTTTTTCAGGTCCGCCTCGACCTCGCGGGCGTAGAAGCTCTGGGTCGCCCAGAGGATGCTGTGCACGTCGTTCCCGTACGACTCGAGGAACCGCCGTTCGTCGATCCGGTCCGGGTGGTCGAGCCACTGCATGTGGATGCCGTTGTCGCGGAACAGCGCCTCCAGACGACGCTTGACGGAGTCGTCTACCGCCGCGGTTCCGACGTATCTCGCGTCGACGAGGAAGTCCGTCCGGCCGACCTCCAGCCCCTCGAACGAGTCGGCGCCGAAGCGGTCGACGAGACGCTCGTGGAACGCCTCCGACCGCTTCAGTTCGTCCGGGATCCCGTCGCCGCCGCTGTGTTCGGACGCCCGGTCGCGCCGGTACGCTCCGACGCCGCCGGCGGCCGCGGCCCCGACGCCGCCGAGCAGGGTCGCGCCGGTTCCGCCGAGCGAGCGGAGCACCGACCGCCGCGACCGGCTCTCGTTCTCGCCTTCGGGCCGCGGTTGGTCCGCCATCGTGTTCTCGCATCGACGGACGCCTCACTCCTATATAAAAAATCACTGACCTGACAGTAACCGAGATACTTACCACCGCTTAACCGGTCGGAAGCGCGGCGCGAAGGAGTTCTCAGACCGACGGCTTCGGGACGGTCGGCGGCGCGAGGGCGACGCCGATCAGCGCGTTCGACACCGATCAGCGCGTTCGACGCCGGGCGAGTTCCCGCGATATGACGGCGCTCACTCGTCGTTTCGGCCGTTCTCCGCCGTCGCTCCGATCTCTTGGAGGTCCCGGTTCTCGTCCAGGTCGAACACCATGGCGAGCAGCATGAACAGCCACCCGAGCGCGAACAGGACCCTCCCGTCTCCCCTGGACGGTCCGTCCCTCAGCGCGTCGGCTCCGACCGACGCGGCCCCCAGCGCGGACGTCCCGGCCCCGAGGTAATAACACAACGCGAGGGGGTGGAAGTCGCGCTGGAGGTATTTCACTCGCAGTCGCCAGAGGAACCCTCGCAACAGCAGGATCGACAGTTTCGGGATGAAAGAGGTGTACGAGATGTGGCTGGTTTCGTCCTCGTAGACGGCCCGTCGGGGGACGTCGGCGACCCGCATCTCGTGGACGTTGAGACGGATGAGCAGGTCGTTGACGAAGCCGTAATCCTCGTACAGTTCGTCGATTTCGAGCGTTTCGAGCGCCGACAGAGAGATCGCCGTCGACCCGTTCTGCGGGTCGTTCACCTTCCAGTAGCCGCTCGCGATCCGGGTCAACAGCGCGAGCGTCGCGTTTCCGATCTGCCGGAACGCTGGCATCTCCTCGCGCGTCAGCATTCTGTTCCCCTTGGCGTAGTCGACCCGACCCGCCGCGACGGGCTCGACGATGCGCTCGACGACGTCCGGGGCCGTTTGCCCGTCGCCGGCGATCACGACCGTGATGTCCGTCCCGTCGGCGACCGATCGCTTGTATCCCGTCTTGATCGCTCCGCCGACGCCTCTGTTCCGTTCGTGCTGCAACGGGACGACCGTCGGGGATCCCCCGTCCTCGCCGTCGGCGGCGGCGGCGCGGCCGCCGGCCTCGTCGCGAGCGCCGGACTCTTCGGCCGCGACGTCGGAGCCGTCGACGTCGCCGTTTCGGGCGGAGGGATCGACCGGGACTCCGCCGTCGGCGCGGGCCTGAATCGCGCTCCACGTGTCGTCGGTCGAAGCGTCGTCGACGACGTACGCGCGATCGACGTACGTCGGAAGCGTTTCGATGACCTCGCCGATGAACGGTTCCTCGTTGTAGACGGGGATGACGGCGGCGACGGTGTGTCCCTCGTACATTCTCTGGTACGTCGGTCTGCGGCGGTTCGCGGCTTTATTATGAGACCGATATGCCGCTCTCACGTCCGCGAGTACTCCGGCTTATCGGCCGTTCGATCCGCTCTCGCGACATTAACCGCGCGATAAGGAAATGGGAGCGACTCGATGGCCAAGCCGAGACCATGAGCGACCATCAGGAGACAGTGGGTGCCGATCCGTCCGTCTCGCAGGCACTCGGGTTACCGTCGCCCGCGCCGGGGTCGGTGCCCGCGTGCGGACGCGTCCGCACGCTGAGGGGGCCGTCGCCGATCGTCGGGTGCCGATCGGCCGATCAGCGCTCCGCGTTCGAGGGCCGTCCGGGATGACCGATTCACAGCGGATAGCCCGTCACGTCGACGCCAAGCACGTCGGACCGCCCGTCTCCGTCACGGGGGTCGACTCGCTCGCGACCGCGAACGAGGGCGACCTCGCCTTCTGCGTGTACGACGACGCCAGATACGTCCGTGAAACGGACGCTGGCGCCGTTCTCTGCCCCCAGACCGTCGGTGCGGTCGCGGGGACGACGCAACTGGTCACCGACGAGCCACGGACGGCGTTCGCGGTCGCGGCGAACGAGTTTCTCGCCGAGGAACCGCTCGACCGAGACGGCGTCCATCCGACGGCGTCGGTCCACGACGACGCGGAGATCGGCGACCGGGTGCGGATCGGCCCTCACGCCGCGATCGGCGCCAACGTCCGCGTCGGCGACGACTGCTCGATTCGGGCGGGAGCGAGCGTCGGGTGCCCCGGCTTCGGGTTCGGGCGCGACGACGAGGGGGTGCCTCGAAGGTTACCCCACCGCGGTCGCGTCCGGATCGAGGACGGCGCCGAAATCGGGGCGAACGCGACAGTCGACCGCGCGGTGTTCGACGAGACCGTCATCGGTCGGAACGCCAAACTGAGCGCCAACGTGCACGTCGCCCATCAGGTCCGGATCGGCCAGAACGTCACGGTGGCGTACGGAACCGGCTTCTCCGGTCGGGTGACGGTCGGGGACGGGGCGGTGATCCAGCCGCACGTGGCCGTGGCGACGGGAGTGGACATCGGCTCCGGGGCCGAGGTCGGCATCAACTCGACGGTCCTCGACGACGTTCCGGCCGGGGAGACGGTCGTCGGGTCTCCCGCCCGGAACCGCTCGAAGGTGAGCGCCGAATGAGCGGTTCCCAAACGCCCGCGCTCGACGGCGTCGAGTTCACCTACGACTGGTACGAGCGCGCGCTGGTGTGGCTGTCGGACCACGGGTACGAATCGTCGTCCTTCGAGGGCGACGTCGGAGACGGTGACCTCCTGCTTCGTCACGACGTCGACCTCTCGCCGAGGAAGGCGCTGGAGATCGGTCGGATAGAGGCCGACCTCGGGTTCCGATCGACGTACTTCTTTCTCGTGTCGAATCCGCTGTACAACGTCTTCGACGCCGTCTGTCGCGCGGTGATCGACGAGATCGACGCGCTGGGCCACGACGTCGGCGTTCACTTCAGCACCCATCAGCACTGGTCGCGCCGACCGTCGCCAGAGGAGCTCCGAGAGCGGGTGACCGCGGAGCGGTCGGCGCTGTCGCTCGCTGCCGAGAACGTGTGCGATCCGGTGTCGTTCCACTGTCCGCCCGAGTGGGTGATCGACCGGACGTTCGACCGACTGGCGACCACGTACGAGCCGCGGTTCTTCTCCGAGGCGACGTACGTGGCCGACTCCGGACAGCGCTGGCGCGAGAGCCACCCGTTCGACACGCGGCTGTCGGAGCGGGTACAGCTCCTCACGCACCCCGGGCTGTGGGGCGAGACGGACCTGCCGTACACCGAGCGGGTGACGTCCAGCATCGACGAAAACGTCGGCTACGCCGAGCGGTTGCTCACCGACCAGCACCTCCGCGAGAAGTTCGACCCGCCGGTCCAGCTTCCCGAGAGGGAGCCGGCGGCCGATCGCTGATCCCATCCGTTCGACGACGGTCCAGCCGGCGTGACGGGCCACGAGGCGGTTCCACGTCGTCGTGTTGCCGTTCGTCGACCGTTTCGGCGTGGATACTCTGTGGATAATTAAAGGCGCCCGTGCCGATCCGTCTCAATGCGATGATCCGACGACCGAGCCCGACGACGGAGTACGGGGCGATCGATACCGTCGCCGAGATCCTGGCGAACGACGACGCGCCGGACGAGTGCATCATCTTCCGTCACTTCCCCGAGACGGACGTGTCGGGAGAAACGGTGTGGGTCTCGGCTCGGGGCGACTCGTTCGTCTCGCTCGACGAGGTGCGGTGAGCGGGTACGGAACGCGGGGTTCAACGGGCCCTCGGTGCGGCCGCTTACCTGCCGCATAAGCAAGTGGACGCCACCGGTGGTGATCGACATATGAGGAGAACAGACGCCGCGTCGGCCTCGACCTCTCGCGAAACGTCGTGTCGCGGTCGGCTCCGAGCGACGAGACGGCGACGAGCGCACCGGTGACACGATGAAGGCGTTGATCATCGGCGTCGACGCCGGCTGTCGCCCCGTCTTCGACGACCTCCGTGAGACGAACAGCATCCCCAACATCAGCGCGCTCGCCGCGGAGGGGCTCTCCACCGAGTTGGAATCGCAGATCCCGCCGTGGACGCCGAGCGCGTGGCCGTCGATATACACCGGATCGAACCCCGGAAAGCACGGCGTGTACGGATTCGTCACGTTCGACGGCTACGACTGGGAGGTCTCGACGGCCGACCACGTCCGAGCGCGGACGCTCTGGGAACTGCTCGACGACCACGGTCGATCGAGCGTCGTCGTCAACGCGCCGGTGACCTATCCGCCGGCCGACATCGACGGGGCGATCGTCCCGGGGTTCATGGCGCCGGAAGAGCCGCGGTGCCACCCGGAAGGGCTCTTCGAGGAACTCGTCGACGAGATCGGAGAGTACCGGGTGTACCCGCGCTACTCCCGCGACGACGAACGGCGCTCGGACGAGGAGAAGATCGACGAGTACCGCCGGCTCGCGCGGATGCGGGGCGACGCGTTCAGATACCTCGCCGACCGGTTCGACCCGGATCTGGGGTTCGTCCAGTTCCAGAAGACGGACACGGTGTTTCACGAGTTCGAAGGGGATCCGGAGCACGTCCGCCGCATCTACGAGGAGACCGACGAACAGATCGGCGCGATCCTCGACGCCTGCGACCCGGACTGCGTGTTCCTGGTGAGCGATCACGGGATCGGACAGTACGAGAACTTCGAGTTCAGAGTGAACGAGTTCCTCCGCGACCGCGGGTTCCTCAACGTCTCCGAAGGGGGGAAGGGGATGCCGTCGTGGAACCCGATCCGGAACCAGCTCAGGGACGGCGACGCCGACCGGTCGTGGGACCCCGGTCTCGCGGGGCGGCTCGCCCGCGGCGCCAGCCGCGTCGGTGTCGACCCCCGAGCCCTCCTCGACCGGCTCGAGCACGTGGGTATGGCCGACGCCGTCCGCCGGCACGTCCCCGACGGCGTCGTCCGGGCGACGAGCAAGCAGGTCGACTTCGAGGCGTCGACGGCGTACATGCGCGCGCGAACCGAACTCGGCGTCCGGATCAACCTGGAGGGGCGGGAGCCGGACGGCGTCGTCGCTCGGGAGGAGTACGAGGCGGTCAGAACGGAGCTGATGGACCAGCTCAACGACGTGCAGACGCCCGACGGGAAGCCCGTCTTCGAGGAGGTGGCCCCCAGAGAGCGGTACTTCAGCGGGCCGTTCGCTGAGGACGCGGTCGACATCGTCACTGTCCCGCGGGACTTCTCCGAGTTCCTGTCGGCGCAGCTCCTCGGAGACCAGTTCGGCCCACCGACCGAGCCCTGGAACCACAAGCTCGAGGGGGTCCTGATCGCCGCGGGCGACGGCGTTGCGCCCGACGCGGCGGTCAACAACGCACACATTTTCGACGTCGCTCCCACGGTCATGGCGGCGATGGGCGTCCCGTACAGCGACCGGATGGACGGGACGGTGCTCCCGATGGTGTCGGACACCGGAACCGCTCCGTATCCCGCTGTGGACGGGACGACGCTACCGTAGCCGCTCGCCGTCGCCGCAGGCCGTGGCCGCTCGCCGTCGCCGCAAGCTGTGGCCGCTGGCCGTCGCCGCAAGCTGTGGCCGCTCGCCGTCGCCGCAAGCTGTGGCCGCTCGCCGTCGCCGCGGGTTGAGGGTCGATCGCCGGAACCGCCGTCACTGCCGTTCGGGGAGCGACCTGATCCCGGTTTTTATTCCGTCTGGGACGTTCGAAAGCTCCCACTCGATCCGCGATTTGAGCTGCTGTTTCCCCCGCTCCGTGAGCATGTACTTGTTCGTTCTGTGGTCGTGACTACCCTTCTCCACGAGGCCCTTCTCGACGAGTGCATCGAGGTTCGGGTAGAGCCGGCCGTGCAGGACGTCCGACCCGTAGTACCGCTCGACGGCCTCTTTCACTTCGACCCCCTTCGGCTCCTCCAACCCGAAGGTCGTGAACAGGAGATCGCGTTGAAACGCGGTCAAGTCCATCATCCGTACTCGTCGTACGCGGGTCAGGCATTTACTTCGTCGACATCGTTACGGAACTTAGAACCCACGTAAGCGACCGCGACGCCGAAGCGCCGCGAGCCGCTTCGGCCGTTCCGGTCGGATCGCTACTCCTGTTGGTCCGAGAGCTCGAGGCCGTCGACGTCGGACTGGAGATCCACGACGTTCTCGCGACCGATCCTGACGCGTTTGACGACCTCCTCCTCCTCTAAGTCCGACAGCACGCGGCTCACTTTCGCCTTCGACCACTCCGTCGACTCGATGATCTCGCTCTGTCGCATTCGCCCGTCGTTACGCTTGAGCAGCCGACAGACGACCTCCTCGTTCGTCAGGATCGACTGGTCGATCGGCGACGGATCCCCGCCGGTCGTCTCGTCGGCCGAGTCCCGATCCGGCCCGGGGCCGTCGGTGCCCGAGCCGTCGGACTGGCCGCTCGCGCCCGCTCCTCCGCCTCCGTATCTACGGACCGCCATCACGCCCACCCAGCCGATCGCTATCAGACCGAGGAGCACCGCGGCCAGAATCCGGTGGAGCAGGTACGGCTCGGTCGGATCGAGTCCCAACCGAACGAGCGTCGCGTCGTTGACGCCGTCGCCCGTCGTGTCGCGGACCAGCGGGTTCGTTCCGTACTTCTTCACCTCCTCCCAGTCGGTCAGTCCGTTGTCCGACGTGTCGGGGGTCGTGATGTCCGTCCCGTGTTTGAACTCCTCCGCGTTCGTCAGTCCGTCGCCGGTGAGGTCGCCCTCCTTCTCGATCACCCTCACCTGAAGGGTCGCTTCGTCGACGACGTCGTTCTCGTCGAGGCCCGGGTCGGACAGCTCCATGAGGACGGTGTGATTCCCGGTCGCGTTACTCGGCCAGGAGTCAGTGGAGAGGCGGACGGTTCGGGTGGAGTCGGCGGAGAGTTCGACCTCCACGCAGTCGAACGAGACCGACGAGTCATCGCCCTCTCTGAACCCCCGTCCACAGAGATCGAACGACCCGCTGTCGTTGCCGGACGCGACGGTGACGTTCAATCGGAGCCCCTCCTCCTGCCAGACGAACGGGGGGCCCGGGTGGTCGTCGATCGTCTCGTACTGCGACTCGATGTAACCGTCGCCCTCGAGCGTCACGTTCTGGATCACGGCACCGCCAGAGTCGGTCTGGGCAGGTCCCGAGGTCGCGCCCTCAGCCAGCGACGCCTGACCGACCCCGGCCATCGCGCCCGAGCACACCAGCGCGACGAAAACGAGGGAAACGACGGCGGTTCGGCCGATCTCGCCAGTCTCGCTCATGATCTCAGGCCCCGCGGCCCGCGGCGGACGATCGGCGCCGTCCCCTGCTCGCACGACCTGTGAACGGGGCTCTCAGTCGCGAGGCAATCGGTCGTAGCCGCCGAGCGCTCGGTCGGAGCCGCCGGGCGTTCGGCGGCGACTCGGGCATGAGACGGAGCGGGGACGATGCGTATTCACGTGTGGCCATCGGGGTGATTTTGAGAGGTCTCCAGAACACACTTTCTCGTTGATTTGAGGTAGTTCGTTGTGCCTAAATTAATGTTTCCCTCGGAGATACCGTCGCGCACCGTCGCGGGACGACTCGGACGAGCGCGAAACCGACCGTCGTCGAACGCGACGCGACCGCCCGCCGTCCGCGGGCCGTGACCGAACGCGTCGTGAGCGACGCGGAGTGCCGGGAGCGCGGAAGCGCGGAGAGAGGCGGGAACGGAGGTGACGTCGCCTCTGAGAGTGTCGCAGACTTCGTTCGTTTCAGAAAGTCCCATTCGGGCGAGAATCGTCGCCCGTCTGTATTATTATGACGCTCCTCAGGCGACCGGCCGCGGCTCGGGACGCGGCCCGAAGCCCGTTACGTATGACGTAAGGCTCGGGCTCCCACGGACGGGCCCTCTGACGGTCAGTGAACCTCGGAAGCCGAGTGGGCGCTCGTCGCACCGGGCCGCGGCTGCGACGCTCTCGCGTCAGAAGCGGTCGCTCGGGACCGAGACGGGCGATGAGGGAGTTAACGGCCTCATAACTTAGCCTCGGGACCGTCGAGATGAGTCGATGCCACAGCAGAACGAATTCACGGAGTACGCGCTCCTCGCGGACATCCGGACGACTGACGTTCAGAATCCCCAAGAGCTCGCCGCGATCTGGGGACCGATACGACGGGAGTGTACGGACGTCGGTGCCGAGGTCACTCACTCGTACGCGGTCCTCGGCGAACACGACTTCCTCGTCTTGCTGGACGCACCGAGCCGGGACGTCTGTTTCAAGGCCTCGCTGATCATGGAGCGGCACGGCCTCGACGTCCAGTCGATGGAGGTGGTCCCGACAGAGGCGTTCGGTGAACTCGTCGAGGACCTCTGAGTCGGAGCGGCGACTGGCACGGAGCGTCGCATCGGACACCGCCGTTCGGTCCGCTCGCCGCGTCCGGTCGCTCCCGCGAAACAAAGAGTCGTCGTCGCTCGGCGCGTGTCGGTCGCCGTTCAGTTCTTGTCCGGTGTCGATCTCTGCGCGGTTCTCGGTCGCCCTTCAGTTCTCGGCGGATGACGGAACGAGTTCGGAGCGGTACGCGTACGCGACCGTGCCGACGAATATCGCGAGCACGACGGTCGCGACGGAGAGTCCCGAGAGCAGCGGCGTCAGTAGCCCGGCCCAGCCGGCGGCCACTAGGAGCCCGGCGCCGCCCGCGGTCTTGAGGAACGTCTCGCGCCGCTCGTTTTCCGCCGAGGTCGCGGCCGTCTCGGCCGGTGCGCTCTCGGTCGATGGCTCCGGATTCAGGTACCGCTGTACCCGGTCGAGCCGCGGCCGAGGCTCGACGTAGCCGCGCGGTTTGTTGTAGTCGATGAGCCCCAAGTCGTCCAGCTTCGGGAGGTGAGACTGGTACAGCGCGATGTACACGCGCTGGCGTTGGTCCGAGTGCAGCCGCTGTACCGTCGTGTCGTTCTCCCACGCCGCGATCTGAACGGCCATGTCCCGCATCTCGATGACGTCGTCGACGTCGTCCAAGTAGCGGAGGACGTTCCGCCGACGCTCGTTCTGTAGGACGTGAAACACGTCGTCTAATTCGAGCGGTTCCGTGTCGGAACCGGCGTCCTCGATACCCGGAAGCGAGTCGACGGACACGTCGTCGTCGGTCTCTTGGTCCGGTTCCGAGGGTGTCGGTTCGCCGTCTGATTTAGATGCTGCTTTCATCTCTGTCTCGACCTCAACTGGATACAATTATCTACAGATAGAAAAAAGGGAGATACATTTGTGGAGGATTACGCCATCTTACTCACCTTTTCACCGAGTTTCAGTCAACTCCATAAGGTTGCGCAGCCGATTCGTCTCACGAACACGTACGCGGAGATATATTGTCGAGACCGGACGGAGTCGTCACGTCCCGCGATTTTGTTCCGAACAGTATCGACCGTCTATCATTACAGTAGTAGCGGTGTAATCCCACGCGGTATCTGGCGGTTGGGATCGGCCTAAGTCACGGACCGGCGGCCCGCCTCTCGGGTCGGCGATAGGTCGGGCGCCGGCCCCGGACCGAGACCGGCGTAATGCCGGTGTCCGCCCGTGCCGGGACGCGTGCGGGCGAGGGGGGACATGCGGGCCGACCGGGGCGCGTGCGGGCGACAGGGGCGCGTGCGGGCCGACCGGAGCGCTCCCGACGCTCGTCCCCGGAGTGCGCGTCGCTCAGAACGGAAACGGCCGCCGGCGACGTCGGTCGGTGACGCCGGCCGGTGGCCGGGGGATCGAGGCGCGATCCCGACCCGTCGACCGCGAAACTGCCCGCAGACGGGGGGAAGCGGTTACCTGACCGATAATAATGCGGTGTGGCTCCGAGAGATCATCCTACCGATGTTTGCGACGACCGCTGCGACTACCGTGCCGATGGATCGACTGGACCGCGGCTCGCCGGGACCGGTCAGATGACGGTGCCGATCGCCGATCCGTCCGTCGGAACGGCCGAGCGCGAACGCCTCGAATCGGTGCTCGCCTCGGGCCAACTGGCGGACGGCAACGAGGTCCGCGCGTTCGAATCGGCGTTCGCGGAGCACTGTGACGTCGACCGGGCGGTGGCCACCGCGAACGGGACGGCCGCGCTTCACGCCGCCCTCAGAGCCGTCGGCGTCGGCGACGGGTCGGCCGTCGTGACGACGCCGCTCTCCTTCGTGGCGACGGCGAACGCGATCCGGTTCACGGGAGCGACGCCGGTGTTCGCGGACGTCGACCCGGAGACGTACAACCTCGACCCCGACGCGGTCGAGGCGGCGATCCGGTCGGAAGGCGGCGACGTCGACGCGATCCTCGCCGTCCACCTGTACGGGTTGCCCGCCGACCTCGGACGGCTCCGCGAGATCGCCGACGCCCACGACGCCGCGTTGGTGGAGGACGCCGCGCAGGCGCACGGGGCGACGTACGACGGGCGGCCCGTCGGCGCGATCGGCGACGCGGGGTGTTTCTCGTTTTACCCCACGAAGAACATGACGACCGGGGAGGGCGGCATGGTGACGACGGACAGCGCCGACGTCGCCGACCGGGTCCGCCGCTTCATCGACCACGGCAGGGGAGACGGGTCGTACGAACACGCGACGCTGGGGCACAACTTCCGGATGACGAACCTCGCCGCGGCGATCGGCCGGGCGCAACTCGAGAAGCTCCCCGAGTTCGTCGAACGGCGCAGGGCGAACGCCGCCCGCCTCACGGACCGGCTGGCGGAGACGCCGGTGACGACGCCGACCGAGCCCGCGGAACGCCGACACGCCTACCACCAGTACACCGTGCGCACGAGCGATCGCGAGCGGCTCCGGCACGCGCTCGAAGAGGCGGGGATCGAGTCGGGCGTCTACTACCCGACGGTGCTCCACGAACTGGAGAGCTACTCGGGGGTCGACGCGAGCGCACCCGTCGCGGAGCGAGCGACCGGAGAAGTGCTGTCGCTTCCGGTTCATCCGAAGGTGTCCGCGTCGGATATCGAGGCGATCGCCGAGGCGATCGACCGGGCGCTTTCGGCCGACGGGCCGGAGGTGCCCCGATGAGCCCCGACCGCGTCCGAGCCGGCGTCATCGGGGCCGGCAGCATGGGACAGAACCACGTTCGCGCGTACGACGAACTCGCGGGGGCCGAGCTGGTCGGCGTTCACGACGTCGATTCGGAGCGCGCCGAGCGCGTCGCGACGGAGTACGGGAGTCGGGCGCTGTCGTTCGCGGAGCTCCTGTCCGCCGCCGACGTCGTCACCGTGGCCGTCCCGACGGAGTACCACTTCCAGGCGGTGCGCGAGTGTATCGACGCCGGCGTCGACGTGCTCGTGGAGAAACCGTTCGTCGAACACGTCGACCGGGGACGCTCCCTCCTCGAGTACGCCGACGAGAGGGGCGTCACGGTCCAGGTCGGGCAGATCGAGCGGTTCAACCCGGCGGTCCGAGAGCTGTTCACCCTGCTTCCGGACGTCGAGATCCGCGCCGTCGAGGCCCGTCGGCTCGGACCGCCGCCGGACCGGGCGATCGACGACTCGGTCGTGATGGACCTCATGATCCACGACATCGACCTGCTCTTACAGATCCTCGACGAACCGGCGGAGGTCGCGGCGGCGAGCACGGGCGACGGGGAGTACGCGACCGCGACGGTCAGGTCCGAGTCCGGCGCGATCGGTACGCTGACCGCCAGCAGAGTGACGCAGGAGAAGATCCGCGAGCTCGTCGTCTCCGGCGCGGACCGGAAGATCGAGGTCGACTTCATCGACCAATCGATCGAGATTTGCCGGCGCTCGGTCCCGGAGTACGTCCGAGACACCGGCTCCGTCAACTACCGTCACGAGACGGTCGTCGAGAACCTCGTCGTCGAACGCCACGAGCCGCTGAAAGAGGAGCTCTCGTCGTTCATCGCGGCCGTCCGGGAGGACGAGGAGCCGCTCGTTACCGGGGAAGACGGGCTGCGCGCCGTCGAACTCGCCCAGCGGATCGACGGTATCGGCACGCCCGTCGAGGAGTTCGAGATCGAACGGACGGCGTGAGCCCGAGCCGGGACCCCTTCGGCGACCGATACGACCGCGTCGCGGAGAAGTCGCGCGGCGGGCCCTTACGACACTCGTAAGCGCGATTCGCCGACTCGCGACTGACCTATGGGCCCCCATAATAATCCCCCGTCACGGGGAATGGTGTGACGAGTATGCCTTCGAAATCAGCAGTCGCCGCGGGTATCGCTCTCGTCACCGTCACGCTCCTCGTGTACATCCGCCGATCGGCGGACGAGCGGTGACCGGATGCGTGACGAACCCGAGCGGATGCGCGACGAGCCAGACCGGAGACGCGACCAGCCAAACCAGATACGCGACGAGCCTGACTGGATACGCGGCGACTCAGACCGACCGCGCGACGACCCGGATCGGATGAGCGAACCCAACGTCGTGCTCGGCGACGACGTCGCGATCGACGATCCCCGTCTCGTCGGCTACGTCCACGACGAGTCCGCGCCGCCCGCGGTTATCGGCGACGGAGCGACCGTTCGGTCGGGGACGGTCGTCTACGCCGACGTGGTCGTCGGCGACCGGTTTCAGACGGGTCACGACGCGCTCGTCCGCGAGGAGACCCGGATCGGCGACGACGTCCTCCTCGGGACGAAGGCCGTGATCGACGGGCGGACGACGGTCGGGTCGGACGTGAGCATCCAGACCGGGGCGTACGTCCCGTCGGAGACGACGATCGGCGACGACGTCTTCGTCGGTCCGCACGCGGTCCTCACGAACGACCCGTACCCGGTGCGAGCGGAGACCGACCTCGAGGGACCGACTCTCGAAGACGGCGTCAGCGTGGGGGCGAACGCGACCGTTCTTCCGGGCGTCACCGTCGGGGAGGACGCGTTCGTCGCCGCCGGCGCCGTCGTCACGGACGACGTGGGCGCCGAGGAGCTCGCCGTCGGCAGCCCGGCGGACACGGAACCGCTTCCGAACGCACTCCGGCAGCGGAACTCGGTGTAACATGTACCAGACGCCTTCCACGAGCCGCGAGCGAAGCTACGCCGACGGCGTCGTCGAACGCGCCGCGGACGAGCGGTCGACGGCCGACCGCGCGCCCGACGTCGAGTCCGCGACGGTGTGTGTCGTCGGGCTCGGCTACGTCGGCGTCCCGCTCGCGGTCGCGTTCGACGAGCAGGGGTACGACATCGTCGGCTACGATATCGACCCGGACCGAGTCGCGGAGTTCCGGAACGACCGCGACCCCACGGAGGAGCTGGGAGACGACCGGATCGCCGACAGCCAGATCCGGTTCACCGACGACCCGACGGCGATCCGCGACGCCGACTACGTCCTCATCACCGTTCCGACACCGCTCGACAGCGGGCAGAACCCCGAGCTCGCGTTCGTCAGGAGCGCGGCGGAGACCGTCGCCGAACACGTGAGCGAGGACACGACGATCGTGTTGGAGTCGACGGTGTACCCCGGCGTCACGCGGGACACCGTGGCGCCGATCGTGGAGGAGGGTTCCGGGTTCACGCTCGGCGACGAGTTTCACGTCGGCTACTCGCCGGAGCGGCTCTCGCCCGGGGATCAGGGGCGAACGCTGCAGGAGGCGGTCAAGATCGTGAGCGCCGACACCGCGAGGTCGCTCGAGGAGCTCGCCGCCCTGTACGACTCCGCCGTGGACGCCGGGGTCTACCGGGCGCCCTCGATCGAGACCGCCGAGGCGGCGAAGGTGCTCGAGAACGTCCAGCGCGACCTCAACATCGCCCTGATGAACGAGATGGCCATCATCTGCGACCACCTCGGCCTCGACACGAGCGAGGTGATCGACGCCGCCGCGACCAAGTGGAACTTCCACGACTACAGTCCCGGCCTCGTCGGCGGCCACTGCATCCCGGTCGACCCGCTCTACCTCGCCCACGGCTCCGAGCGGGCCGGGTTCTCTCCGAAGCTCATCTTCCAGGGACGGGAGGTCAACGAGTACATGCCGAAACACGTCGCGGAGGTCACGGTCAAGGCGTTCAACGCGGTGGGAACGGTCCCGAGGGACGCCCGGCTGCTGATCCTGGGAGCCGCGTACAAACCGAACGTTGGCGATATTCGAACGTCGGAAGTGAAGAGCCTCGTCGCCGCGCTCGGCGAGTACGACGTCGACTGCGCGGTCTGTGACCCGGTGGTCGACGACGAGGTGATCGCCGACGCGTTCGGGACCGAGACGGCGACCCTGGGCTCGTTCGACGACTTCGACGGTATCGTGCTGGCGACCCCGCACGACGCCTTCGCCGATCTCGACTACGAGCGGGTGGCCGAATCGCTCAATTCGGACCCGGTGTTCGTCGACGTGGACGGCGTCGCCGATAGGGACGAGATCGGCCGGGCCGGCTACGAGTACCGACGGTTATGAGCTCGACGGCCTCCCGAGCCCGTCGGAGCGCGACCGATCGCGGCGGGACGACCGTCCCGGCGGGGGAAGCATGAAGATCGCCGTGACGATCCAACGACCGCCGCACGTGCATTTCTACCGGCACGTCATCGAGGCGCTCGAACCGACCGCCCACGAGACGCGGGTCTACGTTCGCGACTCGGAGATAACGACCGCGCTGCTCGACGCGTTCGGCATCGAGCACACCGTGCTGACCGACACCGCAAACGGGTCGATGGGGGGTCTCGTGACGTCGCAGCTGCTGTTCGAATCCCGACTGCTCCGTCGACTGCTCCGGTTTCGCCCGGACGTCGTGACGGGTATCGGCGGCCTCTCCGCGTCCCACGCGGGGACGGTGGCCGGCGCCAGAACCGTCGCGTTCACCGACACCGAACACGCGAGACTGTCGAACGCGCTCACGAGGCCGTTCGCCGACGCGATCCACACGCCGGACTGTTTCCATCGGGATTTCGGCCCCAAACACGCCCGATACGCGGGCTATCACGAACTCGCGTACCTGCATCCGAACCGGTTCGACCCGGACCCGAGCGTGCCGGAGGCGGCGGGAGTCGACCCCGCCGAGCCGCTCGCGGTCGTCCGGCTCACCGACTGGGACGCGATGCACGACGTCGGCGCCGGGGGGATGGCCGACGTGACCGACGTCGTCGAACGGCTGGAGGCGGCCGGCGCGCAGGTCCGGGTGACCTCGGAGGTGCAGACGTCGAGCGATCTCGACGATCGCGCCCTCGACGTCCCGCCGGAGGAGGTCCACCACCTGCTCGCGCACGCGGACGTGTATCTCGGTGAGGGGGCGACGATGGCGGCCGAGAGCGCCGTGCTCGGCACGCCCGCGGTGTACGTCAACACGCTCCGGATGGGGTACACCGACGAGCTCGAGGCGCGATACGGGCTGCTGTACAACTGTCAGGGCTCGTTCCGACACGACCGGGCGATCGAGACGGCTGAACGCGTCTTGAACGGTGACGAGGACCATGACTTCGAGGCGCGGCGTGACCGCCTGCTCGACGAGAAGACGGACCCGCACCGCTCGATACTGCGGGCACTCGGCGTGGAGGGGGTGCCGGCGTGACGGACCTCAGCGTCCTGCAGCTGGCGTCGTCCGAGGAGGCGTTTTTCACCCAGCAGGTCGACGCGCTGGAGGAACGCGGCGTCGACTGCACGACGCTCGTCGTCCGCGGCGACGCCGCCGAGGGCGACCCCCGCGGGATCAGCGCGTACGCGGAGACGTACGGCGACGTCCTCGCCGAGGCGAGCGGGTCGTACGATCTGGTCCACGCGAACTACGGGCTTGTCGGGCCGCTCGCGCTCGCACAGCCGGTTCGCCCGGTCGTGTTGACGCTGTGGGGGTCGGAAGTGATGGGATACTCGAACCGGCTCGACCGGGTCACCCGATTCGCCGCTCGACACAGCGACGCTGTCATCGCCCCGAATGAAGCCGTCTCTCGGCGGTTGGACTGCGACCACGAGGTCGTCCCGTTCGGCGTCGACCTCGAGCTGTTCAGGCCCATCGACCGGACCCAGGCGCGGAAACGGCTCGGGTGGGACCAGTCGAAGCGGTTCGTCCTCTTCCCGTACGACACGGACCGGGACGTGAAGGACTTCGAACGCGCACAGCGGGTCGTCTCCGAGGCCGTGGTGAACGCGGAGATCAAGGCGATCCACGGGCGCGAGTACGAAGAGATGCCCTACCTCATGAACGCCTGTGACGTCCTCCTCGTTACCTCCGAGCGCGAGAGCGGTCCGATGGTCGTCCGCGAAGCGGCCGCCTGTAACGTGCCGGTCGTTTCGACCGACGTCGGGTTCGCGGCCGAGACGCTCGCCGACGTGGAGAACAGCCACGTCGCCGACACCGACGACGAACTGGCCGACGCGCTCGACGCGACGCTCCGGTCCGCCGGCCGATCGAACGGCCGCGAGCGCGTGAGAGCGCATACGGCGGAGCGTATGGCGACCGATCTGCACTCGATCTACAGCGCCCTTCTCGCGACCGACGGCGCTCGGTTATCGTCCGAGTAAGCGATTCCGGGCGGGCGGCGTCCGAGCGAACGATTTCGAACGACCGAAAGTCGCCCGCTTAGCCTCTCGATAGTAATCCCCGATAACACCGATAGGCCGTGGTACGCATGGCAGTCTCCAATGAGCCGACGTCGGACACCGCTCGAGCGCCCGGCCCGAGAACGACGACAGCCCGCGACGAACGTCGAACGCCTCCCGTCCGAAGGGGTGAGCACTGAGATGTGCGGTATCATCGGGTGCGTGGGGGTCGACGACTCGGCCGACCGCGTTCTGAGCGGCCTCAAGAACCTCGAGTACAGGGGGTACGACTCCGCCGGGGTGGCCGTCAGCACGGCCGAGGGCATCGCAGTGCGCAAGCGCGCCGGGAAGATCAGCGACCTCGAAGAGCGGTTCTCCCGCGGGCTCCCCGATGGGGAGATGTCCGTCGGGCACACGCGCTGGAGCACCCACGGGCCGCCGACCGACGAGAACGCCCACCCGCACACGAGCGGGTCTGAGGACGTCGCGGTGGTCCACAACGGGATCATCTCCAACTACGAGACCCTCCGAGAGGAGTGCCGCGGCCGCGGATACCGGTTCACCAGCGACACGGACACCGAGGTCGTCGCCCACCTCATCGAACGGTACCTCGACCGGGGTGACGGCCCCGAGACGGCGTTCCGGAAGACGGTAGACCGGATAGCGGGGAGCTACGCTATCGCCGTCCTGATCGAGGGGTCAGAGACCGTATACGCGGCGCGGGAAGGCTCCCCGCTCGTGCTCGGGATCGGCGACGACGCCGAGGCGGGCGGCTACTACCTCGCGAGCGACGTGCCCGCGTTTCTCGAACACACCGATCAGGTGGTGTACCTCCAAGACGGCGACGTTCTCACCGTCTCCCCGGACGGCTACTCGTTCCTCGAACGGGGCGGGACGGAGCGGGAGAGACCGGTCGAGACGGTCGAGTGGAGCGCGGGCGAGACCGGCAAGGGAGGGTACGATCACTTCATGATCAAGGAGATCGAAGAGCAGCCGACCTCCCTCGCCGACACCTTGGAAGGGCGGGCCGATCCGGACGGCGGGATGATCGAGTTCGAGTCGTTCCCGGACGGGTCGTTCGCCGACGTTCAGGAGGTCCACTTGGTCGCCTGTGGAACGTCGTACCACGCCGCGATGTACGGCGCGAGGATCCTGAACAAAAGGGGCATCCGAGCGACGTCGTACCGGGCGAGCCAGTACGGGGACACCGTCCCGAAAGACGAGGAAACGCTGGTCATCGCGGTCACGCAGAGCGGCGAGACGGCGGACACGCTCGCCGCACTCAACGCCGCGAAACGCGACGGAGCCCGGACGTTCGCCGTCACGAACGTCGTCGGGTCGACCGTCTCGCGGGAGGCGGATTCGACGGTGTACATCCGGGCCGGTCCGGAGATCGGCGTCGCGGCGACCAAGACGTTCTCCTCGCAGGTCGTCACGCTCGCGATGCTCGCCGAGGAGTTCGCGGCCGACATCGATGGCGCGACCCCGCGAGACGACACGCAGGAGTTCGTGGCGGCGCTCTCCCGGCTCCCTGGGCAGATCGACGACGTCGTGTCCACCTCGCGCGTCACCGATCTCTGCGAGCGGTACACCGATCAGGAGGAGTACTTCTTCATCGGCCACGGACTCGCGTACCCAGTCGCGCTCGAAGGCGCGCTGAAGTACAAAGAGATCACCTACGAACACGCCGAGGGGTTCACCTCCGGCGAGTTGAAGCACGGCCCGCTGGCGCTCGTGACCCACGGCGTCCCGGTGTTCGCCCTCTTCACCGGAGAGAACGACGAGCGGACCCGCATCAACGCGACGGAAGCCCAGTCGCGGGGCGCGCACGTGATCGCCGTCGCGGGCGAGGGGATCGACGTCGACTTCGCCGACGAAGTCGTCCGCGTCCCGTCGACGCACCCGGACCTCAACGGCCTGCTGGCGAACGTCATGCTCCAGCTCGTCTCGTACTACTCCGCGAAGCTACTGGATCGCCCGATCGACAAGCCGCGCAACCTCGCGAAGAGCGTGACGGTCAACTAACAGTGAGCACCGACACGACCGCGAGATGCGACCGATGACCGACGCCACAGTCGAAACGCCCCCGTCGGATGACGAACCGGCCCGATCCCGACCGGGAACCACCTCGTCACCGAGCGAATCGGGGCTGATGAACGACGAGCTGTTCGGCGTCTTCGGCGATCGCGAACGCCTCGACGCGAGTCGGCCGGCGACGGAGTTCGACAGGGTCGTCGCCGGCGAGACGGTGACGATCGGCCTCCGCGGGAGCGAGGGCCGCCACCGCGAACGGTGTCACGTGTACGAGGGCCCGGACGGCTGCTGTGTCGTCTGGGGCGAGCTGTTCCCGCCCGAGTCGACGGATATCGACGCGGCCGAGTGGGTCTACGAACGGTTCGCGGCCGTCGGGACCGACGCGTTCGACGAGCTCAACGGCGCCTATCTCGTCGCCGTGGAGCACGACGGGACCGCTGCGATCGCCCCGGACCTCCTCCGATCCGTGGAGTGTTACGTCACGGACCGAGACGGGTACCGGGCGTTCGGAACCGACCCGGTCGGCGTCGCGCGGCTCGTCGAGGACCCGTCGATCGACGACCGCGCGCTGAACCAGTTCGTCCACTTCGGCGTGAGCTTCGAGAACAGGACGCTGCTCGAACGACTGCGGCGGGTCCCCTTCGACGCCGCGCTCGGCGAGCGGTCGACGACGGAACTGGAACGCTTCGTGTATCGACCGCGCGACGGCTCGCAGGCGGACCACGCGGCTGACCTCGCGGAACGGCTGGAGCGTGCGGTCGCCCGTCGCGACGGCGACGGCGCGTCCGCGGGTGCGCTGGCGAGCGCGGGCTACGACTCGCGGCTGCTGCTCGCGACGGTGTCGGACATCGACGTCAGCTACACCCTCGGGACGCCCACGGCGCCCGAAGTGCGAGTCGCCCGGGAGGTCGCGACGCAGTACGGCGTCGACCACGAACTGCTGCCGGTGACGGACCGCTACCTCGACGCCGACCCGGACGTCGTCCGGTACACCGGCGGGATACGGGAATCGCTCCACATCCACCACCGCGGCAACCGCGACGCGCTCACGCCGTCGAAGATGTACCACGGGCTGTTCCTCGACACCGTGTTGCGCGACCACTACGTCCCGTCCCGCACGATCGACGCCGTCGGTCACTCGCTCCCGATCGGGGGGCTGGAGTCGGATCCCGACCCGGTCGACCACTACCGGACGCGGCTCGGCTTCTGGGGCGACGGGGCGCCGCTCGCGGGCGGCGATGACTGGGACGGGACCGTCGACGAGCTGTTCGAGGAGTCGGTCACGACCGCCATCCAGAGCTACGGCCAGCGGTGCGACTCGACGTTGAACGCGATGGCGATGCTCGGAATCCAGCTCACGCCGGCGCTCCCCTTCCGAACGCAGATCGCCGACAACCACGTCGAGAGCCTCATCGCGGCCGACGCGGAGATACTCGACTGGCACCTCTCGACGCCGCCAGAGCACCGGAACGGGAAGACGTTCCAGCGGGCGCTGGGGCTCATCGACGACGATATCCTGAGGCATCGACCGCCGGACCGGCCGCACGAGTCGTACATGCTGAACCAGATAGAGGGGTTCCTCAGGCGAACCCTCCCGGGCGTCGACGCGCCGGGAACGCCGTGGCCCGACCGAGACGAGATTTACGCCGCCGCCGGGATGGACGAGCGGCTCTTTCCGGACTCACCTGACGTACACCGATTACCGCCGCGGATCAAGCTCCGGATCAACGACGCGCTCGTGTGGCTCGAGTGCGCGACGGGGACCGATCACGATCCGGAATCGCTGTTCAGCCTGGACTGAGGCGGCGCCTCCGGACCGCCTCTCGACCTCCGTGCGACGTCGTTCCCAGAGCGGAGACGCCCGTCCGAACCCGATCGCCCAGTGGTCGTGACAGGATAGCAGCCGTGGCAAAACGCCGCACCGTTTTCGCTCGCCTCCCCGGAGTTGCGATCGGGCGTATCGCCCGCTCTCACCGTCTTTTAGGCAGTTGATAGCGGGGAGGCTAGCGGGGCGAAGAGGTCTGTTCCGAGAATTCCACCGTCGTCGCTCGTGGTTCCGTCATCGTCCGTCGTATTCCCGTCATCGTCCGTCGTATTCCCGTCATCGGTCGCGTTTCCGCCGTCGGTCGCATTTCCGCCGTCAGTCGCATTTCCGCCGTCAGTCGCATTCCCATTGTCCGTCGTATTCCCGCCATCGGTCGCGTTTCCGCCATCGGTCGTGGTTACATCGTCCGTCGCGTTTTCGCCATCAGTCGCGTTTCCGCCGTCGGTCGCGTTCCCGCTATCAGTCGTGTTTCCTCCGTCGGTCGCATTCACATCGTCTGTCGCGCTTCCGCCGTCTGTCGCGTTTCCGCTATCAGTCGTGTTCCCGCTATCAGTCGTGTTTCCGCCGTCTGTCGCGTTTTCGCCGTCGGTCGTGGTTACATTGTCCGTCGCGTTTCCGTCATCTGTGTCGTTCTCCGTCAGTTCGATTTGAATCTCACGCGTGTCGTCGCCAGTGTCGACGACGACCCGGCGCGTTCCGGGGTCGTATCTGCTCGTGTTGACCGTATGTCGAGACGTCTCCTGCTCGCCGGCGTCCACGCTGACGGAGTCCGACTGGACCTGTTCGTCGCCAAACGAGAGATCGACGTCGGTCGAGCCGTCGGATCCGCCATCGTTGGCGACGGTGTACTCGACGGAGACCGTTTCGCCGACCGTCGCGTCCTCGGGGGCGTTGAGCCCGGTCACGTTGAATTCGGCGGGGCGAGTGTCCCCGTCTCCGCCGTCATCGGTGTTTCCGTCACCGCTGTTCCGGCTACCGGCGTTACTATTTCCGCCATCATTGGTCTGGCTGTCGTCGCTGTTATCGTTTCCACCGTTGGTCTGGCTGTCGTCGCCGTCGTTCCCGTCGCTGTCGTTCTCGTCGTCGTTGTTCCGGCCGTCGTCGTTGTCGTTTCCACCGGCGCGGTCGTCGCTGTCGTTCTCGTCGTCGTTGTTCCGGCCGTCGTCGCTGTCGTTTCCACCGGCGCGGTCGTCGCCGTTTTGACGATTATCCCCACCGGCGCGGTCGTCGCCGTTGTGACGATTATCCCCATCGGCGCGGTCGTCGCCGTTCTCGCTGTCGTTCTCCGTCAGATCGATCCGGGCGTCCTGGCTGTCGTGATCCGTTTCGACGAAGACCCGGGACGTCCCGGAGTCGTCCCCGTCCGTGTCGACGCTGTGACGGTACGTCTCCTCCTCGCCGGGGTCCATGCTGACGGAGTACGACCGGACCCGCTCATCGCCGAGCCTGACGCTGACATCGGTCGAACCGTCGGCATCGCCGCCGTTCGTGACGGTGTATTCGACGGTTGCGTCCTCGCCGGCCGTCGCCTCCTCGGAGACACTGAGCTCGACCACGTCGAACTCGGGCGCGCCGGTCTCATCCTCCGCCGTGGTCTCACCGTCGCTCCCGTCCTCGTCCGCCGTGGTCTCGCCGTCGCCCCCGTCCGGTGACGATTCGTTTTCCGTCCCGTCGTCGTCCGGGGCGGTCGGCGGCTCGGACGTGTCACCCGCGTCCGGTGTGCTCGCTCCGCCGTCGGTGAGCGATCCGATCGCTCCGGCCACCCCACCGAAGAATCCGGCGAACGCCAGCCCCGCGATGAAGAGGCCGATCCCGAACACGATCAGCAGCTGCTGGAGCCGGCGGTCGATACTGTCGCTCGACGACTGTCGCCGTCGGTTTGGTTGTGTCATTGGAACTGGAGTCCCCGCTGTGTGATAGGGGAGGGTTCGCGCTCTCCGGCCGTTATTATCGCCCTAGTAAATCCGCCCGCAACGAGCGTGACGCGGCTGCCGGCGACGACGACGGCGCGACAGACGACCCCTGACGGTGAGGACGCGACGGGCTATTTGTCGCGCGAAACGCGCTCCCCCGGCGTCGTCGTCGCGCCCGCCGAGAGGGTGACGCCGGGGTCGAGGCTGGTGTTGATCCCGGTTCGAGCGCCGTCCCCGATCACGGCGCCGAACTTCCGACGGCCGGTCGACACCCGGTCGCCTTTCACCGTGTGGTTCACCGGCTCACGGTCGTGTCGGAGGTTCGCGACGTTCGTTCCGGCACCCAGGTTGACGTCGCGACCGAGAACGCTGTCCCCGACGTACGAGAGGTGCGGGACGGCGGTCCCGGCCATGAGGACGCTGTTTTTGATCTCCACGCCGCTCCCGACGCGGACGTCGGCGCCGAGATACGTCGCGCCGCGGAGGTATGCGTTCGGCCCGACGGTGCTCCCGGCCCCGATCCGGACGGGGCCCTCGATCGTGACCCCGCGTTTCACCGACGCGCCGGGTTCGACGACGACGTTCCCGGAGACCGTCGCCTCCCGATGAACCGAGCCGTCGAGCCGCCGCGGCTGCCGCTCCAGTTCCGACGCGGTCGCTTCGAGGAGCTCCCACGGGCGCCCGACGTCGCTCCATCGATCGAACTCGACGAACGACACCGGCCGGTCGTCGATGACGCGATTGACCACGTCGGTCAGCTCGAACTCGCCGCGCTCGCTCTTCGGAACGTCGAGGAGGGCGGTCGCGTCCGCCGGGAACACGTACGCGCCGGCGTTCACCAAGTCCGAGGGCGGGTCGGACGGCTTCTCGACGAGCCCCTCTACCGCGTCACCGCGCGTCCGGAGGACACCGTAGTTCGAGGGGGTCTCGACGCGGTACGCGCCGATGCCCGGGCCGGAGTCGAACAGCCGGCGGAGGCTCTCGGCGTCGTACATGTTGTCGCCGTTAAGGACGGCGAACTGACCCTCCACGTGGTCGGCCGCGGCCCGCACGGCGTCCGCCGTGCCGAGCAGTTCGTCCTGTTCGACGTGCGTCACCGGAACCCCCTCGTAACGCGACCCGAAGTGCTCGCGGACCGACGCCTGTTCGTAGCCGACCACGAAGACGAGCCGTTCCGCGCCGGCGTCGACGGCCGCCTCCGCGACGCGTTCCACCATCGGAGCCGACCCCACGGGCAGCATCGGCTTCGGGACGTTCTCGGTGAGGGGACGCATCCGGGTGCCGCGACCGGCCGCTAGGACGATGACTTGCATTCAGTGCCGCGGTAGTCGCGTCGCTCCCATACTTAAGTGGGATCTAATGCCTCCGGTCGCGGTCGACGAGGCGGCTCGGGAGACGCGAGCGCTGTCGTCGGTCCGGTGGCTCACCGCTCCGTCGGCTCGAATTCCGATTGCGCGCCGTCGGAGGGGAACTGGATCGCCGGGCTCTCCGCGTACTGGAACCAGTGTTTCACGAGCACGCTCGTGAGGTCGAGGAACCCCTCCCAGCCCTGTGGTTTACTGATGAACGCCTGGGCGTTCAGATCGTAACACAGACGTGCGGCGGTGGGGTCCGACGTGTCCGAGACGACGACGACCGGGATTCTGCCGACGTCGTCCGAGCCCATACGCCATCTGAGGACGTCGTGCCCGCTTTTCAGCGGGAGGTTGAGATCGAGAAGCACGAGTTCCGGGCGTCTGGCGCCGTCTTCGACGCTCGCCAGCCGTTCGATCGCGGCGGTTCCCGTGTTCACGAACTCGACGGTGACTTCCGGTGCGACCTCCTCGAACGCGAGCTCGAGGAGACGGATGGTTGGCGAATGGTGCTCTGCGATCAGCACCGTCCCGGAGTGAGTGGTGTCCTTGTCCATGTCGACCAACAGCCACCTGCGTGACTCGGCTCTGTCTTAGGTGACGTGCTGTTATAATTATGGGAATCGGTTCGAGCGGATTGCATCCAGTTTCGTCGGATTCGCGCCGAAAACGGCGACGAACCGACGCCGAATCGGGGTCGTTACCACGAAGTCACCGGGGCGGTTACCTGTACGGTGGCAAAGATTAACAAGAACAGAACCGATGTTTCGGGTATGGATCCCAACTATCACGGGCCTCCCTCTCCGTCGGAGGACGAGTACGTCCACCGGTTCCCGCCTGACTGGCGTGCCGACGAGGAGCAACTCACGCGGTGCACGCACGCGGTCGCCATCGTCACCGATCGGCGACCGGAGCAGTTCGACGTCGGGATACAGCGCATCGTCGATCCCGACGCGCTCGATCGGTTGTTCACGTCGGAGGCGGGCGGCGAAGACGCGCAACTGTCTCTCGTCGTCTCCGACCTCACGCTCCAAATTCGGGCCGACGGCGCTATCTTCGTGGTCGAATAGCGGGCTCTGTCGGGGGCGAACGAAGTGAGTCAGCGACGCCGCCGAGAGTCGACAACGCCGTCGAGAGTGGAAAACAACACCGTGAGTCGATAACGACGCCGAAATTCAAACTCCGCCAGTGGAACCCGTCGCAGACGCGCGCCGGGCGTCGGCGGTTGCGGGTCGGATCACCGAACGTCTGATATCGGCGTGTGAGAACCGTATGACGCGGATATCCAGCGACCGTCGATGTCGGATGACGTGTCGTACATCACGAGCTCGTTCGGCTCGAAGGAAACGCTCGGAGCGACGTCTTCCGGACAGTACGTGTGGCGGATGCTGAAGACGGGCCAGTCCATGTTCGTCTCGTCGGCTGGAGCAGGCCGATCGCCCACCGAGTCCTCGCCGGTCATCGATCTCGCCCTCTGGCGTCCTGCACCCGGTCGACGTGTTCGATCGCCTCCTGAACGAGCGCCCGTTGTTCCGACGGCATGTGGGGGTGTCGCTGTCCGACCGCGACCAGCAGTTCCCTCGCCGCGACGAGGTGGGTGTCCGGCGAGCAGTCAGACATCGTCGCCCTCGTGCGCCGCGAGAATGGTCTCGAAGTACGGCGTCATCACGTCGATGGCCCGATCTGACGACCGGTTGTTCCGGTCGTCGTGAAGCTCGATCGCGACGAGGTATCTCGCCGGGAGCTCGCCGAAGCCGCTCCGGCCCGCGCGGTCCTTCGTCGGATACTCCTCGGTTCCGATCGCGGCGGCGACCTCGATGCGCTGGGCCTCCAGCGCGGGGCGGGAGTACTCTCCGCCGACTTTGTGCCGTTTCCAGCTCTCGGTCGTCAGTCGACCGTACGCCTCGTCCATTCCGACGATGCGGGCGCGGCGACGCAGGGGCGACTCGACGTCGTCCCACTCGGCGGCCGAGAGGGCGGCCGGCCGTTCGACGACGCCGTCGGAAACGAACGACCCCTCGACGTCGTCTTTAGCCCAGAGGGCGTCGACGAGCGCGGTCGCCGCGGAGCGGGCTTCGGCCGCGTCGAGGTGTTCGAACTGCGCGTCATCGACGAACGCGAACGCGTCGACCGCGGCTGACCGGGCGCGGTCGTCGTGTGCTCGGTACCCCTTACAGACCTGGATCGCCGCCCGGCGTGCCCGCTCGCCGACGGACCGATCCGTGGGGTCCACTGACGGCTCCGTGGGGGTCGATCGCTCGGCGGGGAACTCTGCCTGCGGACGTCCGGACGATATCCGACTGTTGCTCATCTGTACGAGAAACCGGGACGACCAACTACATATACCTCTGACAACACTCGCGTAACCGGTTCGGTTACCCCGCGGTAAGACGAGGGAAACCGCGTGCGCGTTCGACCGGTCGCCGACGTGCAAAACCGGTCGATTCGGACGGCTGGACCGCGGCTCGTCGACCGAGAGCGCCGTCGCCTCGGAACCGACACCACTCGTTCGCGGCCCATCGCCGTTTCGACCGTCGTACCGCGCAGTTACACCGGGTTTCACCGTCCCGCTGATCATTAACAGCGCGATTATCCGCTTACCTGACTCGTAGCAATGGGCAAGGAGCACGGATGGGTCGATGGGTTCAACCCATGGTACGAAAAGAACTCGATCGCCGGAAGTTCGTTAGCCTCGTCGGTGCGGCCGGAGTCGTCGGCCTCGCCGGCTGTTCGGACGAACCGGAAGGGCCGTCAGACGGGACAGGAAACGGCTCCACCGGCGGAACCGGAACCGGCACCGACGGCGGAACTGGCACCGACGATGAAAGCGGCACCGGCACCGACGACGAAAGCGGCACCGGCACTGACGACGAAAGCGGCACCGGCACCGACGACGAGAGCGGCACCGGCACTGACGAGGAAAGCGGAAGCGGAACCGGCAACGAGACCGACAGCGGAACCGGCAACGAGACCGACAGCGGAACCGGCAACGAGACCGATAGCGAAACCGGCAACGAGACCGATAGCGAAACCGGCAACGAGACCGACAGCGAAACCGAAGGATAACCGACGCGGCGGCGAGGGTCGCGCGGGAATTCACTTTTTCTTCGAGGAGCGAGTCCAGCCTCCGATAGACGGTGGTTCCTCGAACGTCTGCGTCGCGTCCCCGTCGATAGCCAGTCGGGGAGGCGACGCGGCCACGCGTCAGGGAATACTCTCGCCGGCGAACGGGCGGACCGCGACGACCGCCGTGACTGTCTCGACGGAGTTCACACGAGGCCGGCCGAGGCCTCGGCCCGCTGAAGCGAGACGAGAAACACCGTCCCGTCGGGGTCGTTGTCCTCGATGGACATCTCGCCGCCGAACTGAGTGACGAGTTGGTGGCCGAGGGTCAGCCCCACGCCGAGTCCCGCGCTTTCGGCCCCGTTCGTCCGTTCGGAGAAAACGGCCTCGCGCCGGTGTTTCGGGATCCCCGTCCCGTTGTCGGCGACCCTGATCGTGACGGTGTCGCCCTCGGCCACCGCGTCGACGTGGACGGTCGGCGTCTCCTTGTCGTTGTACACCACCCCGTTGTTGACGAGGTTCGCGACGACGGACGAGAGGAGTTCGTTCGCCTTGACGGACGCCTCGGGGACGGACCCGAGCGTCACCTCCGCGCCCCCGTGCAGGCGGGTCGCCTTCTCGACTTCGTTCTCGAGGAGCGCCTCGAGGTTCACGTCGCCGAGCGGGTCCTGATCGTCGGCCATCGCGTCGAGGGCCTGACCGATCATATCCGTCAACTCGAGGATGTGGTTGCCCGACTGTCTGATCTCCTCGAGTATCGACTGTCCGCGCGGATCGACGTGATCGGTCAGCTCCGAGGCCCGACCGACGATGAGACTCACGTCGTTTCGAACGTCGTGGCGGGTGAGGCGGTTCAGGATCGCGAGCCGATCCGAGCGTCGCCTGAGAATTCGTTCCCGCTTTTTTCGTTCGATCGCGTACTGGAGGGTCAAAAGCAGCAGTTCGGGGGTCAGCTTCCCTTTCACGAGGTAGTCCTGCGCCCCTCTCGAAATCGCTTCACCGCCGAGCCGCTGTTCCGGCATCCCGGTCAGAACCACGACGGGGACGTTCGGGTCGACGTCGACCACGGCGTCGACCGTTTCGGCGCCTTCGCTGTCGGGAAGCTGGAGATCGAGGAGAACGACGTCGTACGTTCCCTCACGGAGGCGTGCCGTTCCTCGGTCGAGGTCCTCCTCGTGGGTAAACCGGATGCTCTCGAACTCGCTTTTATCGAGTACGCGTGCGAAAAGACCCGTCTCCTTCGCCGTTTTGTACTGCTCCCGAACGATTCGCGCGTCCGCGGGATTGTCCTCGATCAGCAGCACGGATAGAGCCGTATCGTCAGTCATGCGTTGTTGTGAGATGATGAGACCGCGTCATGAGTCGCCGTCCGGTTCCAGAGTCGCGACGAGCCGGTCCGCGTCGTCGAGCCCCTCGGTCGGGTCGTCGATCTCCGACTCGAGCGTCGCCAGTCGGTCGAGCAGCTGCTCGTAGCGGTCGTCACGCGCCAGCTCCGTCGCCACGAACTCGCTTTCGAGCAGCGCTCGCTTCGCGTTCAACACCAGGTACTCCTGCGTCCTGTCGTCGTAGGAGTCCCTCGTCAACACGTCCGTGACCATCTGCGTGAGCTGCTCTTTCGATCCCGGTTTCGTGAGATACGCGTCGAACGACATGTCGAGGATGTCCAAGTCGGGAGTGATCGCGGTGAGAATGATCACCCGCGTGTCGAACCCCCAGTCGCGTATCTGTGCGAGGACGTCCTCCCCGGACATGCCGGGCATCCGGCGGTCGAGCAGCACGACGTCGACGTCTTCGGACAGCTCAGAGAGCGCGCCCTCCCCGTGATACGCCCGTTTGACCTCGTACTCCTCTTCCAACCAGCCGGCGTACATGTCCACGAGCCGCGGGTCGTCGTCGACGACGAGGACGGTCGGGTCGGGGTCGAGGTACCGTTCCCCCCAAGAGGCCAGCGAGGAGAGTATCGACTGCAGATCGCGCCCGTCGTCGGTCAAGCTGTACTCGACTCGTTTCGGGGATTCGCTCACGACGGTCCTGTCGAGGAGCCCGTTGTCGACGAGCTCCTCGAGGCTCTCGGTGAGGACTTTCGACGAGATCCCCTCTAGGCGTTCCTGAAGCTCGCTGAACCGTAGCGACCCGTCGGTGAACAGTCGCTGGACGATGACCGGATGCCATTTCTTTGAGATTACGTTCATCGCCTCCGTGAGCCGCTCGACGTCTCGGTCGGTTCCGTCTCCCGTCACGGTCGATAATTCGATCGTAACCGGTCTTATTATGCGGGTGGTAAACGACCGATCATACCGTCCGATTCCGGAGCGGTCTCCGGCCTCGCGGGTCGGAATCGGATTACCAAAGCCGTACTTTTCGGAGGGAGGGCCCAACGGCGATCGATGTGGCCATGGGAACACGTCGCGTTCGGCTATCTGCTCTACTCGGCGTACACGCGCGTCAGACACGGGGAGTCACCGGAGGCGACGTCGACTGTCGCGATGGCGACGGCGGCCGTCCTTCCGGACGTGATCGATAAGCCGCTCGCGTGGGAGTTCGACGTGTTCGCCACGGGGTCCGCGCTCGGGCACTCGGTGTTCGTCGCGGCTCCGCTGCTCGTCGGCGTCGTCGCCCTCTCGCGGAACGCGGACCGCTCGGCGGCGGCGGACGGCTTCGCGGTCGGGTACGCGTCGCACCTGCTCGGCGACCTGCTGCCCGCGAGCGTTCGGAGCGGCGCACTCGTCGCCGACCGCCTCCTCTGGCCGCTCGGATCCGCCCCGCCCGACGGTCACGTCAGCCTCGGCGCCGGCTTCGATCACTACTTCGCGGAGTACCTCGCGTCGATCGTCACGCTCGATCCGACGCCGTACGTAGCTGTGCAAGCCGCGACGCTCCTCGCGACCGTGGCCCTGTGGACGGCGGACGGAACGCCGCCGTTGCCCGACGCGATCGAGGCCGCCCGGACGCGGGGCCGCCGGCTGTTCGGCGACTGACGGCGGACCGGGCGGAGCGCGATCGCTGACCTCGATCACCGCCGCACCGGGGTTACCATCGCTGTAATAACGTGTCTGTGGGGGCGTGAACCGGACATGAAACGACGGGCGGTGCTCGCCGCGGGAGTGACGGTAGCGGGCTCCGTGGTGGCCGGCGCGACGGTCGGTGCAACGCGCGGTGCGAGGGTCGGTGCAACGCGCGGTGCGACGACCGGCGACGATCCCGAGCCGCGCCCGCCGTCGCCGGCGGCGGAGACGACGGTCGAGACCGGAGCGGTGCGCCCGGGGACGAGACGGGAAACCCCCTACTTCGAGGTCGGCTCCGACGACAGCGGGCCGACGGCGGTCGTCGTCGGCGGGGTCCACGGAAACGAGGTGAGCGGCTATCGGGCCGCGGAACGGATCGCTGAGTGGGAGGTGACGAACGGGTCCGTCGTCGTCGTGCCGTGGGCGAACGTCGTCGCCGTTCGCCGGAACGAGCGCGAGGGGCCGGACGGCGACCTCAACCGACAGTTCTCGATCGGCGGGGAGCCCGAGACGCCGCTCGCGCGGAGTCTCTGGGAACTCGTCGCCGCCGCGGACCCGGACGTCGTCGTCGACCTCCACCGGTCGCGGGGGATCTACGGGACGCACGGCCGGTGGGTCGGGCAGGCGCTGTTTCCGACCGCGGCCGGCGGCGCGACGAGCGACGCGGACGCCGTCGCCGACCGCGTGAACGAGGCGGTGGTCCCGGCGTCGATGTGGGCCCACCGGTTCCGGCGCGGCAACACGCTGGGGGGGACGTCTCCCCTGTTGATCCACAAGGTGAGCGCGGACCTCGACACCGCCGGCGTGCTCGTCGAGCTCACGGAGTTCTACCTCGACGTCGACACGCAGGTCCGGTGGACGGAGCTGATCGCCGAACGGTTGCTGTCCCGGCACGGGATCGAACGACGGGGGTCGGCGATATGACGACCGCAGGCGACGACGTGACGAGCGAGAGCGACGGAGGGCCGGGAGCGGACCGCGACGCCGCGATTGCGGACCGTGACGACGCGATTGCGGACCGCGGCGCCGCGATTGCGGACCGTGACGACGCGATTGCGGACCGCGGCACGTGGTGGACCGTCGTCGCGGGACCCGGCGTGGTGTGTCTCTTTTCACTGCTCACGGTGCCGCTGGTCCTCGGGACGCTCGACGCGCGGCTGCACTCGCCGCTCGCCGCGCCGGGATACGCGCTGTTCGTCGCGCTCACGGTCGTCGGGGAGCGCGTCGTCCCCCAGTTCGCGTTCCGGCTCTACTGGCCCCCGTTTCTGCTCTGCAGTTACGGGGTCGCCGTCGCGGGGGCCGGCGTCGGTCGCGCCTGCCTGCGCGGCTCGGACCGGCTCCGCGGCGCCGCCCGCGAGTGAGACCGCGGCGTCCGGACGGATTAGCAAACCGATAAGCGACGGCTGTCACACAGCCGATGTGAGCGGCGGAGCGGGCGGCGGAACACCCCCGATTTACGCGAACGATTACCATCCCGCACAGGCGTCTGTGGCCGCACGATGTCTGAAGAGGGTACGCGTTCGCTGTTGCATCGCCGAGGGATCATCAAGACGGTGGGGGCGGGCGTCGCGGCGTCCGCCGTCCCCGGCGGAACGGCCGTCGCTTCGGATCACGTCGAGGTCGTCGACATCGTCGAGGCGGGCGCGGACGACACGGGGACCGAGCCGATCGACGACGTGTTCGCGGACCACGCGGGCGACGACACACGGATCGAGTTCCCCGAGGGGCGATACAGGGTCAACGACCTCACCCTGTACGGACTGACGAACTTCGCGATGGTCGGGACCGGAGAGGCGGTCCTCGTCCCCGGCGACGAGTACGACCCGCGCACGTGGATCGCGGGGACGAACAACCGGGACGTCCGCGTCGAGAACTTCGTCATCGACAACACCGGGGAGGGCGTCGGCTCGTCGCTGACCGTTCACGCGTACGACGGGCTCGTCGTTCGCGACGTGACGAAACGCGGCCACCACGACGCCGGCACGGCCGCGTTCGGGTTCCGGGTCATCGAGGCGGACGGAACGGGGACCGTCGAGAGGCTCCGGGCCGCGGACGGCGGCGACAGCGTCGGCATCTACACGGATCCGGTCGGGGAGATAACTTACCGGGACTGCCACGTCGAGCTGTTCGCGAACAACGGGGTCTACGGCTCGCTCGGGACGGGAGCGGTCCACGTCGACGGCGGGCTCTACCGCAACAACAACGTCGCGAGCGTTCGGCTCGGCGCGCCCGGAAGCACCGTGACGGGCGCGACGTTCAGGGTCGACGACCCGCCCGATGACTACGGGAACTGCCGCGCCGTCCGAGTGGCCGACGGCCCCGGACCGGTCGCGATCGAGGACTGCGAGATCCGAATGATCAGCGGCCGCGGGACCGGCGGCGTCGTCGGCGCGTTCAGCGGCGGGTCGTTCACTGTCCGCGACACGGCGATCCACGTGGGGCCGCGGTACACGACGGTCGGCTCCGGCGGCACGCGGACGAGCTACGCGATCCACGTCGACCCGGCGACGGAGGCGGAGGTGGGGAGCCGGACGATCGAGGACACGGTGATCACGGGTGCCGGTGACCGCGTGGCGCCGGTCGAGTTCGCCCGCGACGACAACGAGCTCAGGAACGTCTGCGTCGAGCAGTCGGGCGAAGACCGCGCCGGGATCGTCTTCCACGACAGCGCGGACAACGTCGTCAGCGACTCGACGGTGTCGGTGCCCGGCGAAGCGATCGTCCTCGACGGCGACTCGTCGGTCGACAGAGACGGCGTCTCGACGGACGGGAGCTGTGCGTGGCCGACCGAGGGCGAAGCGGTCGGTGACGACGGCGGCGAGGCGGCCGGGACCGCCGGCGGCGAGGCGGGGGGGGCCGCCGACGCCCCGCCGACGGACGGGGACCGCATCACGATCGGCGGCGGCGGCTCGGCGGCGCGCTACGAGTTCACCGTCGACGGCGACGTCGAGAGATCGGCCGCGGGCGACGCGGCGGTTGACGACGGCGACGCGATCGCCGACAACGGCACCGTCACCGGGCGGGCGACTGACGAGCCGGACGCGTACGCCTTCGACGGCGTCCTTACGGACTTCGAGGCGACCGACGACGTGGATGTCGCGATCAACGGGGAGTCGGTTCCCCCCGAGCTTATCGGGCCGAACGTCCTGACGGTCGTCGGGAAGGGCGAGACCGTCCGCTACGAGTTCGAGGTGACCGGCAGCGTCGCGAAGTCCACGGCCTACGGGGGGACGATAAACGACTTCGACGAGGTCCGCTCGGACGGCACCGTCGCCGGCCGCACGACCGACGAAGCGGACTCGTACAGCTGTATCGGCGTGGCGTCCTCGTTCGAGGCGGCCGGACCGGTGGCGGTGTACGCGGACGGGGAGCTCGTCACAGACGTCTGACTCGCCCAGGCGGACCGACCGAGAGTCGGGTTTACGCTCCCGATATAGATACGTCGCCGGCGCCGAGAGACGGACGCTTACGATGGGCAACGGATTTCGTTCTTTCGCCGACCTCGTGCTCGTGCTGCTGCTCGGCGCCGTCGCCGCCTGGGCTATCGCGACCGACGTCGGGTTCGGACCGCTCCGAGTCCTCTTCGGTATCGCGATGGTCCTGTTCCTGCCGGGGTACGTCCTCGCGGCGACGCTGTACCCAGGCCGCGCGGCGACGGAGCGCGACGCGGACCGTGCGCGCGCGCTCGACGGTCTCGAACGGGCGGTCCTCTCCGTGCTGTTGAGCGTCTGCGTCGTCCCCCTGCTCGCGTTCGCGGCCGACGTCACCGGCCTCGGCGTCTCCCGAGAACCCGTCCTCGGCCTCGTCGTCGCTTGGATCGGCGTGTTCGCCGTGGCCACCACCGTCGCTCGGCTCCGCCTGCCGGCGGACCGGCAGTTCCGGGTCGAGGGCGGAGGATCCCTCGCCGCCGTCGACGGCTTCCTCCGCAAGCAGTCCGCGTCGCTGCGCTCCACCTCGCCGTTCGCCCCGCAGAACGACGCCGAACTGCTGTTGAACGCGCTCGTCGCCGCCGGCGTACTGCTGCTCGTCGCGAGCGTCGGCTTCACCGCGGTCGCCGACCCCGGAAACGAGTCGTTCACGGAGCTGTACCTGCTCAGTGAGAACGAGGACGGGGAACTCGTCGCCGAGGGGTTCGAGACGGAGTACGCCGGCGACGAGTCCGTCCCCGTCACCGTCGCGGTCGCGAATCACGAAGGGGACCGCGCGGAGTACACCGGGGTGGTCACGCTTCAACGGCTGTCCTCGAACGGGACGACCGTCGAAGCGGAAGACGAGATCGGGCGCTTCGAGGCGACCGTCCCGGACGGCGAGACGGTGCGGATCGAACCGGAGGCGACGCCGTCGATGACGGGCGAGAACCTGCGGCTCCGGGTCCTGCTGTACGACGGCGAGGTGCCGAACGAGCCGTCCGCCGACAACGCGTACAGGACGGTCCACCTCGACGTGACCGTCGAGGGGTAGGCGACCGCGCGCCGCCGACCGCGACGGTCGCGACCGATCGGCGACGGAAGCGACCGCGGTCCGCCGGCGACCGCACGCCCGCTATCGCGGACAGAGGTGGAGGTCGCCGTTCGTGTACACCCTGTCTCTGGTCGGCCCGCAGACGGCGTCCTCGGGAAGCTGTCGGACGCGCTGCTCCCCGCCGACGTTGAACACGGGCGCGTCCGACGACTGATACGACCGATAGATCGCCCTGTCGTCCGAGATCGTCCCGTTCTCGCCGACGGTTCCGACGCCGAACCGCACGTCGCCGAGGCGGTTGAGCGTCAGCACGTACGGGTGGTCGGCGTGTATCGGTCCGCCGCCGTCCATCGTCGTGCGCTCGATAAGCGTCTCCGCGGCGGCGAGCTCGGACTCGGTGTAGCTGTACTTCACGTTGTGCTCGTCGAACGCCGGCGCGTCCGGCGTCGCCTGGGTCGAGAGGATCATCGCCCCCGGATAGACGAGCGCGAACAGGACCGCGACGGCGACGAACGCCGGCGCCGCCAAGTCGCGGCGGAGGTACCCGAACCCGACGGCCGTGAGCATCGCCATCCCGACGTACAGGAACGGGTACCAGCGACCGGGCAGGAGCGAGTTGATCCCTAACAGCGGCGGGACGAGCGTGACAGCGAGCAGCGCCGCCACCCACCCGACTAGGACCGCGGTCGACTCCCGGAGTCGTTCGGCCCGCGTCGTCACGGCGGTCCCGACCGTGGTTCCGAACAGCAGCAGGAGGAATCCCAGCCTGTCGAGGTAGGTCAGCAGCGACTGATACGGGAGCGCGTCCGGGCCCCCGACGTCCTCGCCGAGCTCGGGGGCCCCTCCGCCCGCCGAGAGCGTCGCGACGTTCTCTCGCATCCTCGTGACGGCGCCGTTGAGTAGCGTCTCCCCGTAGTACGGGGTCTGGCTCCAGACGAACGACAGGAGCCCTGAGTTGAAGACGACGTACCCCAATAGCGTCGCCGTCGCGACGCCGAACGTCGTCGCGGTCCCGGCGGTGACGCCCCGACCGCCGGAGGCTCTCGCGAGCGGGAACACCGGTGACACGTACGCGACGTGGGCGAGCAGCGCGGCGCCGAGAACGGTCAACACGATGACCGACGACAGCTGGTGGGTCAACGCGAGCGCGAGGAAGAGGAAGACGAGCGCGGCGTCGTCTCGCAGGGAGGCGACTCCTTCCAACCGCCTGACGAACAGGAAGACGATCCCGAGGAAGATGGCGATCGACATGCTCGTCGGGATGAGGTGGATGCTCCAGCGGGTGACGTACCCCGCCAGCCCGTAGAGCGCCATCGCGAACAGCGCCCACCGGACCGTGGTCAGGTACCGCGTTGCGGCGAACACCAGTGGGAAGGAGGCGACCAGCGCCGTCCCGACGGAGAGGTACAGCGCCGCGCGGAGCGGGACATCGGCGAACAGCGACGTGACGGCGACAAGGAGGTGATACAGGGGCGCGCCGAGGTATTTCGAGTCGCCCATCCCGGCGACGCTGCCCGTCTCGACGAGGCGTCGGGTCATGTCCGGGACGTGAATCCAGACGTCGATGCCGGTGTAGCCGGGGACCGCGTACAGCGCCGGGAACCGAAGCGCGGCGACGAGGAGGACCACCTCGGCCAGCAGCGCGGGCGGGTGGAGAAACTCCTCGGGCGTGAAGTAGAGCTGCAGGAGGACGACGGTACCGAGGAGGCTGGCGATCACGTAGAAGGGAACCGAGCGACCGCCGGTCAGCGCCGACAGCGCGACGAGCAGCGCGACGCCGAAGAGGACGACGGCGAGGCCGACCTGCGGATAGCCGAACAGCGCCGCAGTCGGTCGGTCGGCGTCGGGCCGCCACCGGGCGAGGAGGTAGACGGAACACGCGGCGATGACCGTCAGCGGGATCGTCTTCGCCAGCGGGTGGGAGACGACGAGGTTGACCGCCAGCATCGCCGCGCCGGCGACGAGGCCGAGGAGGGCGATCGGGACGTCCTGTCTCATCCCGGCTCGTCACCACCGTCTCGGCCGAGCGATCGGCAGGCGTGTCGTCGAAGCGCGCCGATGCCACCGAATTGGCCGACGAGGCCGACTCCTTCGAGGCGGCCCGGTCGGACGCGGCGGTAACGCGGAACCACGATACGGTACCGACGGCCGCGAGGGGGTTAATTATCGGCCGTCTAATGCCGGCCCCGCTCGACGGACGGTTTCGAGCACCGCTCGCTTCCGGCCGCCGCGGCGCGCCGATCGCTTACCGCGAGGTGAGGGACCCGCTTCCCTAAATGTTAGAAATAGTATATGTGTGTCGTTCGGATGGATCCATCCAGAGACAGATGAACTCGGCAATCAGTGAGCGGACGGCGGAACTGCACAGCACGCGGCGGACGGTCCTCAGGGGAATCGGTGCCGCCGCGGCCGCGGCCTGCGGGCTCGGGGCGGCGGGCGGCGCGGCCGCGGCGTCCGATCGAACGAGCTATTCGATCAGGACGGGAACCGAGGAGGAGACGGACGTCTACGTGACGGAGGGCGCGGCCTCTGGGCCGACGGTCCTCGTCGTCGGCGGTCTCCACGGGAACGAGGCGTGCGGCTACCGGGCGGCGGAGCGGATCAAAGACTGGCGGATCGACGCCGGGACGCTGGTCGTCCTCCCCCGAGCGAACGTCCCGGCCATCGAGGCCGGCCACCGGCCGTGGGGCACCTGGGACCTGAACCGGCATTTCCCGGCGGGCGAACGGCCGAAAAGCAGGTTGGCGCAGGCGATCTGGGACGACGTGGTCGTCGAACACGACCCGGACTTCGTCTGGGACCTCCACAGCTCTCGGGGGATCCACAGCGAGGACGAGGGCGTCGGACAGGCGGTGTTTCCCACGCGGGCCGGCGACGCCAGGGACCAGGCCGCGGACGTCCGCGCGTTCCTCAACGACGAGTACGTTCCGGCGTCGATGCCGACGTACGCGTTCACCGGCTCGTCCAGCGTCGACGGGACGGCGGACATGCTCAAACACAAGATCGGCGCCGACCGGGACACGCCGTCGATCATCTTCGAAACGGTGTACAACGGGTTGTCGATGGCCCGGCAGGTCGCGTGGACGTCGGCCGCCGTGTGGCGCCACCTGCGGAACTACGGCCTGATCACGCGACCCGAGCGGACGATCACGGTCACCGGCCGAGGCGAGACCGCCCGCTACGAGTTCGCCGTCGACGGCGCCGTGACGTCGTCCGCAGCCGGCGGAGCCGAGATCAACGCCTACGACGGGATCGACGGCGGCGTCGTCACGGGCCGGACGACGAACCAGTCCGACTCCTTCCGGTTCACCGGGAGCGTCGTCGACTTCGACGCCGACGCGCCGGTGGACGTGACCGTCGACGGGGACGCGGTCGAGGCGGAGTCGGTCGGCGCCGACGTGCTCACGATCGACGGCGGCGGCGCGACGGCCCACTACGAGTTCGCCGTCGACGGCGACGTCGAGAAGTCGACCGCGCACGGCGCGACGCGCAACGGCTACGACGCGATCGCCGACGACGGCACCGTCACCGGCCGCACGACTAACGAACCCGACTCCTACCGCCTCTCCGGGCCCGTTCTCGATTTCGAGGCCGACGGCGACGTCGCCGTCTCGCTGAACGGCGACCGGATCGAACCGGCGTTCCTCGGGGCGTCCACCATCACGATCGACGGCGGCGGCGCGACGGCCCACTACGAGTTCACCGTCGACGGCGATGTCGAGAAGTCGACCGCGCACGGCGCGACGCGCAACGGCTACGACGCGATCGCCGACGACGGCACCGTCACCGGCCGCACCACCAACGAGCCCGACTCTTACGCTTTCACGGGAGTCGTCGAGTCCGTCTCGGTCGACGGGAGCGCGACCGTCTACGCGGACGGCGAGGCGGTCGATCTCCGATAGCCGGTCGTCGGGGAAACGGCGACTCGGGGACGAGCGACCCCGACGTTGCCGGCCGCTGATCGCGGGCGATCGGGGTCGCGCGTTCCATCGGCGACGCGACGCCCTCCGGCGATGGTGGGCGGTGCCGAGATCGCGGGTTTATCCCCACGGTAAATTACCGTGTCGCGGACGACGGGCGTGACATGCCGCAGTACACCCTTTCGTTCAAGCCCGCTGTCGGCCTCTACGGTCGACACGATCCGAGCGCCGCGCTCTTCGAGGACGGTCAGCTCCGCTTCGCGATCGAAGAGGAACGGCTGACGAGACGGAAGCACGCGACGGCCACCTTCCCCTCGCTGTCCATCGAGGCGTGTCTGGAGTTCCGCGGTCTCGACCTATCGGACGTCGACGAGGTCGTCCTGCCGTACGACCCGGCGCTCCGATCGAACATCCTCGGCTACCACCTCCGGGACTCGATCCGGATCGGGGGCGCGATACAGAAGCTGAACAACCTCTCGAACGCGGTCCGAAAGGAACTGGTCGCGCGGTACTTCCCGAAGGCGGAGGTCACCGACCGCCTCGCGGAGATCGGAACGCCCGTCCCGCCCGTGTCGCTCCGGTCCCATCACGCGTGTCACGCCGCGAGCGCGTTCCACCCCTCGACGTTCGACGAGGCGGCGGTGTTCACCATCGACGCGAAGGGCGAGTACGACTCGACCGTCGTCTGGCACGGGACGCCGGACGGGCTCGAACGGGTACGGACGTACGACCACCCGAACAGCCTGGGCCTGTTTTACGCCGTCGTCACCGAGTTCCTCGGCTACCGGATGTTCAACGGTGAGGGGAAGGTGATGGGGCTCGCGCCGTACGGGAACGAGAACCCCGCGATCGAGTCGGCGCTCCGGAGCGTGATCGACACCGGCGTCGACTACGACGTGACCGGGCTCACGGGGCGGTGGGGGACCGACTACGGGGTCGAGCGGCTCGAGGAGCTGTTCGGACGGTCCGCGAAGGCGGAGCCCACCGACTTCGATCAGTGGGAGAAAGACCTCGCCCACACCGCACAGGCGCTGCTCGAGGAGACGGTCGCTGACATCGTCGACGCGTACTGTCGCCGGATCGGCACCGGCCGGGTCGGGCTGTCGGGCGGCGTCGCGCTCAACTGCAAGCTGAACAAGCGGGTCATGGAGCTCCCGTCGGTGGACGACGTGTTCGTTCAACCGGCCTCGAACGACGCGGGCCTGGCGCTCGGCGCCGGCTGGATCGACCGGGATCCGACCGACGTCGAGCCGATGGAGACGGCGTACTGGGGGCCCGAGTACGACGTCGACGCCGTCGAGGAACGGATCGAGACCAACAAGCTCGCGTACGCCAGACCCGACGACTTAGAGCGGACCGTCGCCGAGGCGCTCGCGTCTGGGGCTATCGTGGGGTGGTTCCAGGGCCGGCTCGAGTTCGGCCCGCGGGCGCTCGGAAACCGGAGCATCCTCGCCAGCCCGCGGAGCGAGGCGTCGCGGGACAGGGTGAACCGCTCCGTGAAACACCGCGAGGAGTGGCGGCCGTTCGCCCCCTCGATGGTCGAGGAGGCGGCCGACGACTACCTCGTGGACGCGACCGCGGCGCCGTTCATGATCAGGAGCTTCGACGTCGAGCCGGAGAAGCGGGACGAGATACCGGCGGCGCTCCACCCCGCGGACGGAACGACGCGCCCCCAGACCGTGAGCGCGGACGCGAACCCCCGATACCACCGCTTGCTGCGCGAGTTCGAGGAGCTGACGGGGACGCCGGTGCTGCTCAACACCTCGTTCAACGATCACGGCGAGCCGATCGTGACCGAACCTATCGAAGCGATCAAGGACTTCTTCGGCACGGGACTGGACCTCCTCGTCATCGAGGACCTCGTCGTCGCGAAGTTCGAGTCGACGTTCGGAAGCGGGCGGCGTTCGGACGACGGAGCGACCGACCGGACGACGGTCGATCGACGGGAGGGAGACGCGTCGGCAGACGGGCGGGCGGCGATCCGATCCGCGATCGCGGACCGGGCACCTTAGCAGCCGGGTAAGAAAGACCCGACGGCGGATAGCACACGACCAGCCGTGAGCACGACACGACGACGACGGCGTCGTTCCCCCGCGAACGGCGCGACGAGGCCGGGAGCCGCCGCGGAGCCGAGCCGACCGCGCGACGCGATTCCGGTCGCCACGCGCGAGTTCGCGGGGAGCCGGGCGGGGCGACGTCGACGCCCGCTGGGCCGGTTCGGTCTCGCCGACGGGGAAACGAGTCGAGGCGAGAGCGCCCCGTGAAGCGAACGTTCGCCTCCGCGTTCCTCTCGGTCGTCGGTGGGAAGTTCGTCATCGTCGCGGCGGCGGTGTTCATCACGCCCCTGCTCGTCAGGCTTCTCGGGGAGGACGCCTACGGGCAGTACGCGACGCTGATGGCGATGTTCGGGCTGCTGATGATACTCGTCAGCTCCGGGGTCAACAGCGGGACGCGGAAGTTCATCTCCGAGGAGCGCGACGTCGACGGGTGGAAAGACCACGTGTTCGGCTTCTACTTCCGATTCGCGGCCCTGTTCGCGTTCCTCGGATCGGCGCTGCTGGTGGGCGCGGCGCAGATCGGACTCGTCGACGCCGCGCTCGGCGAGGAGTTCGCGGGCTACGCCTCCGTGCTCGGTCTCCTCGTGTTCACCTCGCAGTTCGGCGAGTACGCGCGCCGGGTGTTGATGGGGCTCAAACTGGAGCACGTCTCCGAGCCGATCGGCGTCGTGCACAAGGTGTCGTTCGGCGCGTTCGCGGTCGCCTTCGTCTACTTCGACTACGGCGTGCTCGGGGTGCTGCTCGGGCACCTCGTCGCCCGCGTCATCGAGATCGCGCTGTCGCTGTACTTCATCTCGAAACGGCTCTCGCTCGCGAGCGTGTTCACGCCGACGCCGGCGTCGTTCCCGCGGTCGAGGCTCCTCAGTTTCAACCACCTCTCGGTGGTGTACATCTTCCTCCTCACGTCGCTGTACCACGTCGACGTGTTGATGTTGGAGCGGTTCACCGCGAGCGCACAGGTCGGCTACTACAAGATCGCCCTCGTGATCGCCGAGTTCCTCTGGTTCGTCCCCCGGGCGCTCCAGTCGGTGATCATCCAGTCGACGTCGAACCTGTGGGCGGAGGGGAAGACCGAACAGGTGACTCGGCTGTCGAGCGCGATCACGAGGTACACGCTGGTGCTCACGATGCTCCTCGCCGTCGGGTTAGCGGTTCTCGCGCGGGACGTCGTCCCGCTGTACGCCGGTCCCGCGTACGTCGCGTCCGTCCCGCCGCTGCTCCTGTTGTTGCCCGGAACGATCGGCTTCGCGATCGCTCGCCCGATCCTCGCCGTCAGCCACGCGAAGGGCGACCTCCGCGTGATGATCGCCGCGACGGGGCTGTCGGCGCTGATCAACGTCGCGCTCAACGCGCTCCTGATCCCGACCTACGGTATCGAGGGGGCCGCGATCGCCACGTCGGTCGGCTACGGGTCGCTCCCGCTGTTCCACGTGGCCGGCGCCCGCCGACTCGGCTACCGACCGCTGTCGGATCTCCGGCTCGGGCGCGTGGCCGTCGCGGCCGGCGCGACCGGGGCGGTCATCCACCCGCTCGCGAACGCGATAGCGGGGACCCTCCCGACGCTCGCGCTCGTGCCGCCGACCGGGTTCGTCGTCTACGTCGCGGTCGCGATCGCGACGCGGCTGGTCACGCTCGACGAGGTGAAGCGCGGCGTCGCCGGGCTTCCGGACCCCGTCGGTGCCCGGGCCACCTCGCTCGTCGAGCGGGTCGTGGACTGACCACCCCGACTCCGTAGCAGTTCAGAACCCGTCGTCAGTGGAGTGTCACGGGAACCCCGGAAAATCGCCGGCGAGACGGTTCACCAGCGATTCCACCCGGAGCCGGGACTTCGACGGCGGATCGATGATCCGCCTGTCCTCCGTCTCCTCAAGCAGTTCCCGTGTCAGTTCAATGGTGTCCGCGGTCCGGTGATCGGTCGCGATACCCGTTCGAAGCTCGAGGGCCGTCTCGATGACGGCGCGATGCGACTCGTTCCGGATCAGGTTGAGCAGGATGAGCAGCTCGGACTCCCGGTCGTCCGCGTCCCACAATCCTCCCTTCCGCAGGTGGTCTCCGGGATTACACAGCCGTTTCATCGGATCTCCACCGCCGACCTCGCGGAGCCAACTCGCGTACCGCTGGAGGAACACCAAGTCGGCGACCTCCTGCCAGTGCGGGGGGAGTTCCTCGGCGGTGAGTCGCCCGAGGCGGTGGACGCGCCGGACTAACGCGGCCTTGCGCTTCTCGTCCGTTATCTCCCTGACCCGACCGTCGTCGAACACGACCGGTACGAGGCCGACGGACACCGGCGTCGTTCCTCTAAACGAGAGTTCGAGCGCGAGTCCTTCGCGAGTGTTGGGTCGCTGCTGCTGTTCGAACAGGAAATTCCCGAGGCTGTAGAACAGCGGTGTCCCGTCCACGACCTCCCAGCCTTGTGGAACGTGGGGGTGGTGGCCGACGATGGCGTCAACCCCGTCGTCGACGAACCGCCTGAGCTGTCGGGTTCGCTCTTGGGGCGGAAAGGGGACGTACTCGATACCGCCGTGGGGGAACAGCAGCGTCACGTCCACTGAGTCGGCCGTCTCCGCCACGCGCCGCCGGGCGTTGGGGTGGTTTATCCACGCCGTGCCTGGATCATTCGTCTCGGCGACGCCGAACTCCCGCTCGCAAACACCGAACAGCGCCACCTCCACCGAGTCTTCCCCGACGCGTTCCCGGTGGGGGGCCAGCGCGTCCGCGGCGTCCGTCCCCGCGCCACAGACCCCGATACCGGCCCTGCGAAGGGCCAACACCGTTTCGATCAGCCCGTCCGGCCCGAGGTCCATCGCGTGGTTGTTCGCGAGCGTCACCGCGTCGACGCCGCCGTCCGCGAGTACCTCGGGCGTCCGCTCGACGGTGCGTTTGATCGCGCCGGACTTCGTCAGCGGATCGCCGGTCCCCTCAATCGCCGCCTCTAGGTTGAGTACCGTCAGGTCGGCGTCCCGCATCCGCCGCCGAAGGGAGGGGCCGAAGGGTTGGGCTGCGAATGTCGACTCGACGATGGTGTCGCCGCCGACGAAGAGGGACCAGCGGTCCCCGTCCGAGGGCTCGGCGTCGGCGAGCCGAACGCGGGCGCCCGCGTGTTCCTGAGCGGTCATTAATTAGTCAGTGGAGGGAGGGAGAGGTGTTTATTACCCGGTGACAAAGTCGATGTCGACATCGCTCCCAAGACGGCGTTGAGTGTCGCACCGATCAGCAGCGCCGAAGGGTACGATACACCGATCAGCAGCGCCGAACGGCTACGATACAGTCGTCACGGGTGTCGGGAGCCGAAACGCACGGAGCGGTGGGAGTGAGAGAGGCGACGCGGTCGACCAGACGGCGGGGTCGCTGGTAACACACCTCTGTGCGGCGGGGACGCTGGTACCACATCTCTGCGGAGGTTCCGTCGTGACTGATCCTTACCCGAACCATAATAAACACGGCGGGAAGCGGAGGGAACCTCATGACCGGATCCGTCGTCATTTCTCTCGACTGCGAGTTGGGCTGGGGGCGCCACAGTAACGTGCCGTCCGGGGAGTTCGTTCGGGAAGGCCGCTCCAATTGGTACCGACTCCTCGACCTGTTTGCGGAGTTCGACGTCCGAGCGACGTGGTCGATCGTCGGCCACTTGGCGTTGAGCGACTGCGATCGGCCGCACTCCGATCACCCTTCCGGAGAGCGCTGCTGTGATCAGTCGGTCGACGGCGTCCCGCCGAAGGAGGTCTGGTTCGCCCCCGACCTCGTGGACGCCGTTCGATTGGCGAGCGTCGACCACGAGATCGGAAGCCACGGGTTCACCCACTGGCGGTTCGACCGCGACGGGATGACCGAGTCCAGCGCCGACAGCGAGTTCGCCGAGAGCGCGGCCGCGTTGCGCGATTCGGGGAGCGCACCCACGTCGTTCGTCTACCCGGTCAACCGGGTGGGCCATCGGCGGCGACTCGCCGAAAACGGCTTCGACTGCTACCGCGGACCGAACCCTCGGATCGCCAGCCAGACGGTCCTCCGTCGGCGCCTCGGGAAGCTCCGCGACGCGGTCGCTTGGGCGGGAACACCCCCGATCGTCACGCCCTCCGTGGACGAATACGGACTCGTGAACGTGCCTGCGTCGCTGTTCCTCTACGGGTTTGAGGGCTCGGCGCGAAGCGCCGTTACGGCCGTCAGTCGGGATCCGGTCGTCGCGAAGGCGAAACGCGGGATCGACGCCGCGGCCGCATCAGACGGCGTGTTCCACCTGTGGTTCCACCCTCACGATTTTGAGGCAGACGGCGACGGCGGGCGGTTGCGCCCGGTACTCGAGCATCTCCGTGACCGGGTCGATTCGACCGATCTCCGCGTTGAAACGATGGGTGATGTTTCGAGACGCGTCCGTGGCGGTCAGCCGATCTCCGCAGAGACCGATTCGGGGCCCGCGACAACCGCCACTAAAGCCGGCGCGGGACGGGTAACCGACCGAACCGACAACGACTGACGATGAGCGGCGAGTACGCGATCAGGGGTTACAGACCGACGGACCGGGAGGCATACCTCGACCTGTTCGCGACCGTCTTCGACGGTGCCCCCGGCTCCGAGTGGTTTGCCTGGAAGTACGAGCGAAACCCGTACGTGGACGACGTCCCGATCGTCGTCGCCGAAACGGGAGGCGAGATCGTCGGTGCGCGGTCGTTCTTCGCGCTCGAAATGGAGACCGGATCGGGCCGGGTTCCGATCCTCCAGCCGTGCGACACGATGGTCCACCCGGACCACCGTCGGTGCGGACTATTCACACGGATGACGGAAGCGGCGATCGACGGGTACCGGGGATCGGACGTGCCGTTTTTTTTCAATTATCCAAACGCCAACTCGATGTCGGGGAACCTGAAGCTCGGGTGGCGGGTCGTGGGAAGCAGCCCGACGGCGTACCGAATTCAGCGACCCGAGCGGTACGTGGCGGGACGCCTTCCTGCGGTCGTCGACCGGCTAGTCGGAGCGACAGCGAACCGTAGTGCGGCCGCGTACCACTGGGTTCGTCGACGAGTGGCCCGGACGGGTGAAGCGCCGTCGGACGTGGCCATCGAGCGGCGCTCCACACTACCCGCGGAGGAACTGGCAAGCATCGACGATCACACGTATAACGGAACGTTTCGACCCGCCAAGACGAAGACCTTCTACGAGTGGCGGTTCGAGAATCCCGAATGGGACTACGACGCCTACCTCGCCCGTCGAAACGGCGACTACGTCGCCGGGTTCGTCGTCGGATCTCGGAAGACTGCGCGGGGGACGACCGTACAGTTCACAGACGTGACTCCGCAGTCCGGTGCGGACCCGTCCGTCATCGCGAGGCTTGCCGATCGAGTGCTCGCGGACCGGGCGACGGCGACAACCGTCGTCTGTGCGACGGAGCGGCTTCCGCCCGAGGTGCGGGCTGCGTTCGGCTTCCACAGCGACGACGCGTTCCCGCTGTCCCGAATGAGCCGCCCGGCGACGCTTGTCGTCCGCCCGATCGGCCCGCAGGACCGCAAGGGCGGGGACCTCCGTGAGGAGGATTGGACGGTCGACGGCGCCCGGCTCGACGACCCCACGAACTGGTCGATATCGCTGAGCGACCGAGACTGGTGTTGAATTCTCCCCCCGTCTGCGGTATCTCACTGCGCCGACCTTGCCCGTGTGCGGGCCGTGTGAAACGGCCATCGTCCTTACTCGGGGGTAAGACGACCGCTTACGCTAACGTTATAAAATATTGAAGTTTCTCGGTCGGTTCAATATTTCTGTGTCAGAATCACAATCTACTCCGCAGGATACTGTGGCAGAGGGTCTGCCGCGACGCTCGTTCATGAAAATCGCCGGTGCGACAGGCCTCATCGGCTCTTCCGGAACCGCCACCGCCGCAGTCGGAGACGGAACGGGGGGCTTCGAAAAGAAGGCCGGGAAGACCACGGCGAGCGACTACGACATCGGCGGCCGGCGCCTCGTCGGCGCGGACGGCTACGGGACGGTCGCGGAGGCGTGGGCGGACGCCGACGACGGCGACACCGTCTACGTTCACTCCTCGTACGACGCCGCCGAGGCGGGCGAGTCCTTCCCGATCGAACTCGACTGCCGCGAGAAACAGGTCACCCTCTGTGGGGGGCACCCCTCGGCGTCGGTCATCGACGCCGGCGAGACGGACGAGACGGTGTTGGAGGTCGTCGGCGCCGGAAGCGGCGACTACCAGAACAACCCGCTCGTCAAGGACCTCAAGGTCGTCGGCGGCGGGATCGGTCTGCGGCTCCGCGCCGCGCCGTTCGCCTCGTTCGAGAACCTCACCTTCTATCGGACCGCCGACCACGCCGTCCTCGTCGACGGTCACCCGGACTCCGGCACCTTCGGCACGAACTGGTACAACGTGCAAGCGTGGAACTGTGGCGGCGACGGGATCAGGACCGACCGCTCGGCGGCGCCGCACGGGACGACCCTCTGGGGGTGCCGGTTCACCGCGAACCGCGGGGCGGGGGTCCGGTTCCGCGGCGCCGCCTGTAAGATGGTCGGCGGCACGAGCCAGCTCAACTACGATTACGGCGTCGAGACGCGGGGCGGGAACGCGACCCTCGTCTCCGGCGCGTACGTCGAGGGGAACGCCCGCGGCAACGACTTCCCCGTCGAGGTGTACGCCAAGCGGGCCGACGGCCTCACGGTCGAGAACACGTACTTCCACGGGATCAACCCCCGCGGGGCCGAGCACGGTCACGACCGCGTCCAGCGCGCCGTCAACGTCCACGACTCGGAGAAGCTGACGGTCCGGGACTGCGTCGGGCGGCGCTACGGCGACGGCTTCGTCGCGACGTTCGGGTGCGTCGACGCCGACGTGTACGCCGCCTCGCACCATCTCGAGGAGACCGACCTCTTCGCCCGCGACCCGACGCGAAACGGCAACGCCCGAGCGCGGTCTCACGGCGTCATCCTGCCGACGGACCTCACCGCCGTCGACGGCGCCTGCGAGTACGACCGGGGGTACCACGTCGGCGGCGACGGCGTCGAGGGCCACGCTATCTGGCGGAACGGCGGGTGGAAGGTGTCAGAGACGGTCTCGCTCTGAGGCGTTCCCCGCGCCGAAGCGAGCGGGATCCCGCGTCGGGGTCCCGCGGTCGACGATTGACGGGTTAGCTCCCGTACCCCTCGGCGTCGACGGGGCCGCTGAACACGCCGTAGAGGAATTTGAAGTACCATAACACCAGTAGCAACACGGGGAACCCGAGGACGGTCACGAGGTTCAGCGCCAGCGGCGAGACGACCGCTCCCCTGACGCTCAGCCCGGTCGACGGGTAGAGCGTCGGGTACAGCAGGAGCGCGAGCAGCACGCTCAACAGCGCGGGAAGCGTCAGCGCGCTCGCCAGCCAGGCGCGGTACGCGCCGCGTCTGGCCAGAACGGTCCCGGCCAGCCCCGCGGCGATCGAAAGGGCGACGACCGCCACCGCGAGCGGCGAGCGGATCGCCTCGGCGGCGCCGCCCGCGTCGGTCGCGACGACGGAAGCCAGCAGCGCGACCGTCCCGCCGAGGTACGCCAGCGTCGCGGCGGTTCCGTACCCCCGCAGTTCCGACGCCACGTCCGGGTCGCTTTTCGCCGCGAGGAACGCCGCTCCCGTGGCGATCGAGACCGCGACGAGGTCGACGCCGGTGAGCAGTGCCGGAAGCGACAGCGTCGCGACGTCGAACGCCCAACGACCCGCGAGCATCCCGAACAGCAGCGGTGCGGTGGCGCTGCCGCCGACGAACGCGTAGTCGCAGTACCGCTCCCACCGCTCGTCGTCGCGCTGTTCGCGTAGCTCCGGACCGAGTCCCCGGAACAGCAGCGCGAAGACGAGCCCGATCGCGAGCAGATTGTGGTCGGCCAACAGCGCGGAGTACACGCGCGGGAACGCCGCCAGCAGCATCGTCGCGAAGGCGATCAGCCACACCTCGTTGGCGTCCCAGACCGGACCGAACGCCGCCAGGAACGTCTCTCGCTCGTGTTCGGTCGTCCGCGTCGCGTACAGCATCCCGATGCCGAAGTCGAACCCGTCGAGGACGACGTACATCCCAAGCGCGAACATGACGGCGGCGAACCAGATCTCCGGCAGCGACGCGACGAGATAGGCGTCGACCGGCAGCAGCGACTCAGTCATCGTCGCTCACCTCCGGGAGCGGACCGCGCCAGCGGTCGCCGCTCGGCTCGTTCACGCCGAGCGCTCGGAGTTCGTCTTGGATCAGCCACTTCAGGACGTACAGCGCCGTCGTCACCAGCCCGACGTAGACGACGACGAACGCGGCCAGCGTGAGGGTCGCCTCCGCCCCGGTCAGCGTCGAGGAGACCGCCTCACCGGTTCTGAGTTCGCCCTGAATGACCCACGGCTGGCGGCCGATCTCGGTGACGTACCAGCCCGTGAGCAGGGCGGCGTATCCGAGCGGCGACGCCGCGACCATCGCCTTCAGGTAGCGGTCGCTGTCGGAGAGCCGCCCGCCGTACGTGAGGTAGCCGCCCCACAGCGCCAGCGCGATGAACAGGAAGCCGAGTCCGACCATCGCGCGGAACGACCAGAACACGAGCGCGACGGGCGGGTTCTCCTCGTACTCGTTCAACCCGGTCACCTCGGCGTCGAAGTCGCCCCCGCTGGCGAGGAACGACCCGACTCTGGGCAGGCTCACCGTGACGAGGTTCTCGGCGCGGGGGTCGGTGAGCGCGTCGACCTCGCTCGGGAACGCCAGCAGGTGCAAGTCGGCCTCGTCCGTCTCGTAGTGGGCCTCCATGGCCGCGAACTTCTGCGGCTGCGTGTCCTCGACGTGACGGGCGTAGGCGTCGCCGTGGACGGCCTGCACCGGCGCAGTGACGAGCAGGATCACCACGGCGAGCTTCAGCGCGGTGTTCCACGCCGCCGACTCGCGGGTCTTCCAGACGATGTACGCCGAGACGCCCGCGACCAGTAGCGCGACCGCGATCAGCGACGCGTTGATCATGTGAACGTACATCCAAGGCATGCGCGGGGTGAGGAACGCGGCGCTCGGGTCCGTGAGCCTGGCGACCTCCATCCCGTTCCGGGAGACCATTTCGTATCCCCTCGGCGTCTGCATCCACGCGTTGACGATCAGGATCCAGAACCCCGACAGCCACGCGCCGACGCCGACGAGCACCGACGAGAGGACGTACGTCCCGTCCCGGACGCGCTCGCGGCCGTACAGCAGCACGCCGAGGAACACGGCCTCGAGGAAGAAGGCCATCTTCGCCTCGAAGGCCAGCGGACCGCCGATGAGCTCTCCGGCCACCGCCGAGAACTGCGGGAAGTTCGTCCCGAACTGAAAGCTCATCGGGATCCCGGTGACCGTCCCCATAACGAAGCCGACGGCGAACACCTTCACCCAGAACGAGCGCAGTCGCGCGAACCGCTCGTCGTCCGTCCGCACGTCCTTCCAAGTGAAATAGATCATAAACGGCGCGAGACCGATCGAGAGAGACGCGAAAATGATGTGAACGGAGATGGTCCAGCCGAACTGTGCGCGGCTCGCGAGCTCCGGAGAGAGGAGCGCCACCCACCCCGGATCAATGCCACTGAATAACGTGCTCGGCAGCATGCGGCCCGTCTTTGGCTCGAAGGCGTAAAGAAGATTGACCCGGCTCTCCGTTCGGAGTACCGTACTCCAACAACTTATCCGTGTCAGGCCGTAGCTCTGGACCGGCACCGTTCCGAGTGGGCGCGAGGAACGAAGCGGTACGGCTCCGTGTACGCGGACCCGGAACCGGCCGCCTCGCCGGAGATAGCGACCGGGTCGAACGAGACGTCGCTGAGCGAGAGGGTCCGTGCGCGCTGTCGGGGTCGGGAATCGCCGCTACACGACATCGTATCAGACTTATATACTATCATTACTTTTTATATTTCGTCGATCGGCCAGTCGGTCACCCGTTCGCGGTCGGCTCCGGAGCGCCGACCGGCAGCCCGCGGACCGAACGCGTCGAGAGCGTGTCGCGGCCGGTAGAAGCCAGAATCGCATCGACGGGCCGCTGGATCGGTCGGACGCCGCCGTCGATGCGAAGTCGGCGATGTATCGGCCCAAACGCGCGTTATGCGTCAATTACTCGAGTGACTGCCGAAACGGTCCGTTCCGAACTCCGCGGGAAACGTCGGGTGGAAGCCGCGGTCCGCCCCGGCGACTGGGTTCCGTGACCCCGCGTTGCACGTCGCCGTCACGGGCGCCGACTCCGACGCGAAGCGGGGCGGTCGGAACAGCGCTATATGTATTATATAATATCTAACTGATAAATTAACAGTCTGCTTAATTATTTCGGTGGCCCCGCTATCGGTGACGCGCGGCTCCGGACCGCGACCACCGTCGAGGCCCGGTCGATATGACCGCCGCTCCGGATCCGAGACCCCATCGTTATTGTGGCGCCCGTCGAACCGTCGCGTATGTACGACGATATCCTGGTGCCGACCGACGGCAGTGAGGCGGTCGACCGCGCGCTCGATCACGCCCTGCGGCTGGCGAGCGACCACGACGCGACGGTCCACGCGTTGTACGTCGTCGACCGGCGGATCGCGACCGCGAACTCCGGCGACCTCCACGACGAGATCGTCGAGGACCTGGAAGCGCAGGGCGAGGACGCGGTCGCCGCGGTCGCCGAGCGCGCCGAGGGAGATGGACTCGCCGTCGAGACGAGCGTCCTCCGGGGAACGCCCGACACGGAGATCGTCTCCTACGCCGACGAGAACGGGATCGACGTGATCGTGATGAGCCCGGAGGGGAAGTCGCCGCGCGAGCGGATCCGGTCGCTCGGCAGCGTCTCCGACCGCGTCGCCGACGACGCGAGCGTCCCGGTGTTCCTGATCAAGTAGGCGGCGCGGGAGTCCGGCGGCGGCCGACGGCGCGGGACCGGGGAGCCTGGCGGCCGCTACTCCGCGAGCGTCGCCGCCGCCTCCCGGAGGAGGCCGTCGAGGATCTCCGGCGTGGTGGGGTGGTACGCGCGGTCGGGCACGTCTCGGACGTCCGTCCCGGTCTCGATTATCACCTGCATCGTCTTCGCCATCGCGTCGGCGTGGTAGTGCAGCCCCTGGTACCCGAGGACCGCCCCGTCGGCGCCGACGACGAGCCGGGCGAGCCCCTCCGGGACGTTCTTCGTCTTGAACACGCCGTCGTCCGCCGCCTCGCGGGTGACGACGCGGTGGTCGAGGCCGGCCGCCTCGGCCGACGCCGCCGAGTGCCCGACGCGGGCGAACGGGAGCACGCCGAGCCCGGAGAACACGACGTGGTGGTGGACGTTCTCGTAGTCGACGAGCGGGTCGCCGTCGCGGTGCCGCAGGACGTTCTCTGCCGCCGTCGCCCCCTGTTCCTTGGCGACGTGGAGGATCTGCTCTTTCCCGTTGGCGTCGCCGACGACGAAGACGCGGTCGTCGTCGCGGACCCGCATCGCGTCGTCGACCCACCCCCGCCCCGGGTCGAGGCGCGTCTCCTCCAGACCGAGCCGGTCGAGCGCCGGGCGGCGACCCGTGAACGCGAACAGCTGGTCGGCCTCGACCGCGGTCTCCTCGCCGTCGCGATCGACGCGGAGCCTGACGCCGCCGGAGTCGGTCGGCTCGACGCGCCGCTCCCTCGCGTGCGTGAGCACGTCGACGTCGAACGCGTCCCGGTAGTAGTCGAGCAGCGCGTCGCCGAATGGTGCGTCGGCCTCGTCGAGCGGGCGGGCGTCGTGCTCGATCACTGTGAGGTCCATCCCCGCCGCCTCGCTGAGGTATGGCACCAGCTCCATGCCGACGTAGCCGAACCCCATGACGACGCCGGAGTCGCCGAAGGCCGCCGCGTCGAGCACGTCCGCGCTCGTCGTCACCTCGACGTCGTCGATCCCGGGCAGCGACGGGAGGTTCACCGTCGAGCCGGTCGCGATCACGACGTAGTCGGGATCGATGGTCCGGTCGCCGACCGCGAGGCGGCGGTCGCCGACGAACCGCGCGGCCTCGCGGTGGAACGCGACCCCGTCCCGCTCCGCGAGCTCCTCGACGGCGGCGCGGCGGTGAGCGGCGAAGCTCGACGTGTGCTCGTTCTTCCGCGCCACGACCGCTTCGAGATCGACGTCCGGGAGCGAGCCGGAGAGGCGGTCGTCGTGTCGCGCCGCGAACCGGTGTTCGGCCGCCGACAGCACCTCCTTCGAGGGCATACAGCCGCGGAGGATACAGAGCCCCCCGCCGGGGTCGCCGTCGTCGATCAGCGTCAGCTCGACGTCCGGGGCGTCCGCGAGCCGCTCGGCGGCGGCGACACCGGCGCTCCCGTACGCGCCGACGACCGCGACGTGCGTTGGCATACCCCGACCCTTTCGGTCGGCCCACATAACGGTTCCGCGGAATGGTGGCCGATCGACAGACGCGGTCGCCGTCCGGTCGGTGCCGAGCCGACCCGAAGTCGGTCGGAGACCGACGTCGCAACACAGTTAACCGTGCCTGTCACCGTCGGTTAGCCACGATGTGCCGCGAGAGACGCCGACACCGAACCGGGAGGCGACCGGCGCGCGGCTCCGAAACCGGGAGCGAATCGCCGCGCGGCTCCGGAACCGGGGGGCGACCGCCGCACGAACGCGGGGCCGACGGAGCGGGGGCGCTCGGGTGATGGAGCTCACCGTCCTCGGCTCCGGCAGCGCGATGCCGGTCCCCGACCGCGCGCAGGCGGGCTACCTCCTCGACGACGGCGACCGCTCCCTCCTCGTCGACTGCGGCAGCGGCGTCCTCCAGCGGCTCGCAGGCACCGAGACCGGCTACGAGGGGGTCTCGACCGTCCTCCTCACGCATCACCACCTCGACCACGTCTCCGCCCTCCTCCCCCTGCTGAAGGCCCGGTGGCTGGCGGGCGCCGAACACCTCGAAGTGGTCGGCCCGACAGGGACGAAGTCGCTCGTCGACGGACTCCTCGACGTCCACGACTACCTCGACGGACGGGTCGACCTCGCGGTCCGGGAGGTGTCTGCGGCGCGCCCGTTCGCGGCGGCCGGGTTCGACGTCGCCGCCCGCGAGACGCGCCACTCGATGGACGGGCTGGCCTATCGGTTCTCGCCGCCGAGTTCCGACACGGATCCCGCCGCCGGCCCGCTCGCGCTCTCCGGCGACACGGAGGCGTTCGCGGGGATGGCGGCGTTCGCCGACGGGAGCGACCTCCTCGTCCACGACTGCTCGTTCCCCGACGGCACCGACGTGTCGAACCACCCGAACCCCGCGGAGCTGGGCGCGTCGCTCGCGGGCGTCGACGTCGACACCCTGCTCCTGTCGCACCTCTACCCGCACACGGGCGGTCGAGAGCGCGAGATGGCTCGGAGCGTCCGCGAGGCGGGGTTCGACGGCGAGGTCGACGTCGCGAGCGACGGGCTGCGCGTCGAACTCTGATCGGCCCTCGGCCCGGATCCGGTCCCGATCGTCGGCGGTTCCGCCGAAAACGTAACCGTTGGTGATTACCTGAACCCGTGAACGACCCTGATATTTAAGCGATCATAGCCGCACGGTTCGGACATGACCGAGCCGCTCGCGGACGACTTCGGACGGGAGGTGACGGGGGTCCGGGTCTCGCTCACCGACCGGTGTAACTTCGACTGCGTCTACTGTCACAACGAGGGGTTGGGCGATACGCGGGGGCCGATGGAGCCGAGCGACGACGAGATGAGCACCGACGACGTGGTCCGCTTCCTGGAGGTCGCGGAGGGGTACGGCGTCGACTCCGTGAAGTTCACCGGCGGCGAGCCGATGCTCCGCCAGGACCTCGAGGAGATCGTCGAGCGCACGCCCGACTCGATGGAGGTGTCGATGACGACGAACGGCACCTTCCTGCCGGGCCGCGCCGAGGACCTGAAGGCGGCCGGGCTCAGCCGCGTGAACGTCTCGCAGGACGCGCTCGACCCCGACGACTTCGCGGAGGTGACGAAGTCCGGCGCCTACGAACGGGTGCTGGAGGGCGTCAAGGCCGCCGTCGACGCTGGGCTCGACCCCGTGAAGCTGAACATGGTCGTGTTCACGCACACCGCGGGCTACGTCGAGGAGATGGTCGACCACGTCGCCGACAACGAGGGGCTCCAGCTCCAGCTCATCGAGTACATGCCGGAGCTCACCGGGAAGCCGGAGTGGAACATCGACATCGGGCGCGTCCACGACTGGCTCGCCGAGGAGGCGGACCGGATCGAGCACCGCGAGATGCACGACCGCAAGCGCTACTTCGTCGGCGAGGACGCGGACGGCGAGGGCGGCGGGATGGTCGAGATCGTCGACCCCGTGGAGAACGAGGAGTTCTGCGCCAACTGCGGCCGCGTCCGCGTCACCCACGAGGGGTACCTGAAGGGGTGTCTCAACCGCAACGACGACCTCCGGTCGATGGGCGAGATGACGCGCGAGGAGATCGCGGAGACGTTCGAGGCCGTCGTCGCCAACCGCGTCCCCTACTACGGCGAGTACCTGGTCGAGAACGAGGAGGGCGAGTACGAGATCAACGAGGAGTACCTCGGGACGCCGAGCATCGCGGACTGAGGCCGCGTCGCAGACTGAGGGACCGCGTCGCGAGCGGTAGCGGAGCCGCGCCGCGAGCTACTCCGGCGGCTCGTACGGCCGACTGCTCCCGTCGTCCGGGAGTTCTTGCAAGTACTTCGCGAACAGGTCCGCGACCCGCGTGTACGCGTCGAGGACGTGCGCTCGCTCTCCGAAGCCGTGCGGTTCGCCCTCGTACCGGCGGAGCTCGTGGCGGACGTCGTGGCGCTCCAGTTCCTCGACCAGCTGCTCCGACTGGCTGATCGGGACGCGGGCGTCCTCCTCGCCGTGGAGCACCATGAGCGGGTCGTCGATGTCGGGCACGGTCCGGATCGGGCTCGCGTCGCGGTAGGCGTCGAGGTCGGAGACGAAGTCGCCGAGCTCCCGCTTGAGGAGCTGCCAGCCCACGTCGTCGGTGTCGTCGACGAACGTCTCGTAGTCGTACACGCCGTAGAAGGCGGCGCCGGCGCGGAACCGGTCGCTGTTACCCAGCGCGTTCACGGTCATCAGCCCGCCGCCGGAGCCGCCGAAGATCCCGACGCGGTCGCCGTCGACGGCGTCGTACCGCGTCGCCGTCGCGTCCGCGGCCCGGACGACGTCGTCGAGGTCGCCGCCGCCCCAGTCGCCGTCGTTCGCCATCCGGAACGCCCGGCCGAAGCCGTCGGAGCCGCGGTAGTTCGGGCGGACGACCGCGTAGCCGAGCGCCGCGAAGTAGGCCGCGCGGTGGTCGAACCCGAAGCCGTCGAAGGCGGTGGGGCCGCCGTGCGGCTTCACGAGGAGCGGGACCGTGTCAGGCTCGGCGTCTGACCCGCTCTCGGCGTCTGACCCGCTCTCGGCGCCCGACTCCGGCGGGTGGACCACCGCGTGGACCTCGGTCCCGGCCGAGTCGTATGTGAACGCCTCCGGCTCGGGGAGCCGCGCCCCGAACCCCGCCGTCGCCGACGGCGTGAGCCGCTCCCCGGTCGCCGCGTCGACGACGGCCGGGGGGTCGGTCGGCGTCTCTCGAACCGAGATCACCCGGTCGCCGTCCCACCGAGGCGCGCCGTGGATCGCGTCGCCCGTCGCGAGCGCGATCGCGTCCTCGGCGTCCGCGGGATCGACCTCGGTTCCGAGGCCGGCGTCCGCGAGCGGTCCGTCGACGTCGACCGCGTGCACGTGGGTTCGACCGCCGCTCGTGGCGGTCGCGGCGAGCCGGTCGCCCGCGTCGTTCCACTCGGGCGCCGCGACTTCCGTCTCCGAGACGCCGTAGATCGGGATCGGCGAGCCGCCCTCGGCGTCACCGCCGCCGTGGTCGCCTCCGGCGACGCCGTCGATTCCGTACACCGCGTCGTACCCGCTCCCGTCGTGGACGAACGCGACCGCCCCGTCGTCGCCGGGGCGCGGGCGCGGGCAGGCCGCCCGGACGCCCGGCTCGGCGAACAGCTCCGTGACCCCCTCCTCGTCGCCCTCACTCTCGCCGGCGGGGGAGAGGGGGACGCGGACGAGCGCGGCCTCGTAGTCGAACAGGTCGGCGTGTCGCGATCGGGTCGCGACGACGGTGTCGCCCTGCCAGTGGGGGTCGGCGTAGAGGTACTCGTCGTTCGCGATCGCCTCGACGCGGTCGCCGTCCGGCGAGACGACCGCGAGGCTCGCCCGCGAGAAGCCGTCCGTGACGACGGCGATGCCGGGCTCGCCCCACGCGAGGCCTGAAATGCCTCCCGACAGGTCCGTGAGCACGTCGACCGCGCCGGTGTCGGCGTCGACGGTCGCCAGTTCGGCGTCCGCGGTGACGAAGGCGATCCGGTCGCCGTCGGGGCTCCAGTCGAGCCACCGCGCGTCGGTCCGGCCGTAGCGCATGGCGGAGACGCCCTCGCTGGTGAGTCGGACGTCGCCGCCGTCGGTCGCCAGCCAGAGGTCGGTGGTCAGTTCGCGGTTCTTCGCGTAGGCGATCCGGCCGTCCGGGCCGACAGCGGCCTGCACGACGCGGTCCGCGACGGCCATGTCGGCGAGGAGGCCGTCGTGGTCGGCGTCTCTGAGGTCTCGTCGGTACACGCGTGAGTCTCGGGCGAGCGGGTACTTGGGCGTGTGGCTCGCGGAACCGTCGGCCGGGGCCGCGCCGCGGCCAGTCGAGGGACGAGGGAGCCGAGAGACGAGAGAGGAGACAGACGAGAGAGCCGAGAGACGAGGGAGGAGACAGACGAGAGAGCCGAGAGACGAGGGAGTCAGTCCGCTTCCATGTTCGACCAGTCGCTCGGCACGTACTGGTCGAACCGCGGCTCCCGCGACCGGGCGAGCGGTCTGAACGCCCGCTCGCCGCCCACGCGGAATTCGTCTATCCGGGTCTGCCCGGGCCCGGTGACGTAGCCGAGGAAGGCCATCGCCAGCGGATACGCCGCGTCGTGCCGGGCCGGATTGACCGGGATGGCGGCGTACTCGTTCCGGAGCAGCGGCGGCGGGTCCTCGACGCCGCGCGCGACGTGAGCCGCCAGCCCGCCCGCGTCGACGTTGAGGAACGTCCCGCGGTCCGTGAGGGTGTACGAGCCGGACTGCGCGGCCATCACCAGCGTGTTCCCCATCCCCTGGCCGGACTCGCGGTACCAGGAGCCGGCGGGGTCGATCCCCGCCTCCCGCCAGAGGCGGCGCTCTCGGAGGTGCGTCCCCGAGCGGTCGCCCCGCGACAGGAACGACGCCTCGCTCCCGGCGATCGCCGCGACAGCTTCGGCCGGGCCGGCGCCGGCGACGCCGGCGGGGTCGTCCGGGGGACCGACCAGCAGGAAGTCGTTCACCATGACCGCGCGCCGGTTGATCCCGTGTCCCGCGCGGACGAACTCGTCCTCCAGCGGCCGAGCGTGGACGAGAACCACGTCGCAGTCGCCGTTGCGGGCGGTCCGGAGCGCCCCGCCGGTGCCGCGGGCGATCGCGTCCACCGTCACGCCGAACGACTCCTCGAACCCGGGGACCAGTTCCGTGAGGAGCCCGCTGTCCCGGGTCGTCGTCGCCGTCGCGACCGTCAGCGTCTTCCCGTTCGTTCCGCAATCGGCCGTTTCGGAGGCCGACGCCGGCGTCCCGCCGAGACAACCCGAGAGCGAGAGGGCGCCGCCGACACCGACCAGTTCCACGTAGCGCCGCCGGTCCATTGTCGGAGTAAACGTCACCGGCCACAAAACTGTTTTTAGATACCGGTAGCGGTTACGTTACGACCGCGGAGCGGCGCGCGGTCGGCGACGGTGCGAGCGTCGATATCGACGTCCTGCGCGTCTGCGTCGGCGGTCCGACCGCCTTCCGGCGGAGTACGCGTGAGCGCGACCCGAACGGGACCGCGGTCGCGCGCAGCGACACGCTTGATCGGAAACGCCGTTTTGGAGGCCCTCAGCGTGTCTCTCACGGGCGTAACGGGAGGCGGTTTCACTGAAGCGGGGTACGGGCACAGTGGGACTCCCGCGGGCGACCGACGGGAGCGAGGGGGCGTACACTGTGCCCGTGACGAACGAAGTGAGGAACGGGCACAGTGGGATTCGAACCGATATCAGACGTGCTCGCTCGCTGCTCGCGCCTCCGCTGCTCGCTTACCGAGGTGCTCACTCCGTTCGCACCTCGCTTCGCTCGCTGCGCGCGACTCCCAGGGTTCGAATCCCCTGCGTGCCGGTTCGCTCGTCGCTCCGCTTCTCGCTGTACGGGCACAGTGGGATTCGAACCCACGACCGTCGGATTAGAAGTCCGACGCTCTATCCGAGCTGAGCTATGTGCCCTCACATCTTCCTCTACCGCCCGATATAAAAAACGCCGACGGTTCGCGCCGGCGGGCGGCGCCAACAGCAGACCTAAGTCCGACACGAGACTACTCCGCGTCAATGAACGTTATCGGAACCGTCGGGCTCCCCGGAAGCGGGAAGGGGGAGGCGGCGAACGTGGCCGAGGCGGCTGGGATCCCGGTCGTCGTCATGGGCGACGTGATCCGGACGGAGTGCCGCCGCCGCGGGCTTGACCCCGCCGAGCACCACGGCCGGATCGCGCGGGCGCTCCGCGAGGAGGAGGGCGACGACGCCATCGCCGCCCGCACGCTCCCGCTGATCCGCGAGGCCGCCGCCGAGAGCGACCGCGACGCCGTCCTCGTCGACGGGCTGCGCTCCACCGTCGAGCTGGAGCGCTTCCGCGAGGCGTTCGGCGACGACTTCACGCTCGTGGCGGTCCGAGCCCCCTTCGAGGTGCGCGCCGAGCGCCTCGACGACAGGGGACGAGACGACTCCGACTCCGACCTCGAGGCCCTCCGCGAGCGCGACGCGAGAGAGATCGAACTCGGCCTCGGCGAGACGCTCGACCGCGCCGACGTCGAGATCGACAACACGGGGACGCTCGACGAGTTCCGGAGTCGCGTCCGCGAGGCGCTCGGCGTCGCCGGCGAGTCGGGCGAGGAAGCGAGCGCGGAGTCGACGGCGACCGCGAACGCCGGAGGTGACGGCGCGTGATCTACAGCGTCGACGTGCGGATCGAGGTCCCGGTCCGCGACACGGAGGTGACCGACCGGGTCTTCGACGCGGTCCGGAACGTGTTCCCGGACGCGGAGCCGGTCCACGAGGACGGCAGTCTCGTCGCCGAGGCGCACACCCTCGACGCCTTCTCCGACGTGCTCCACGAGCAGGAGATCCTCGACACGGCCCGCCGGGTGTTCCTGCGCAACAGCACCGACGAGGGGTTCGCCTTCTCGCTGAAGAAGCAGGCCGCGTTCGAGGGGGTCGTCAACTTCGCCGTCGGCGAGCCGGACGAGCTCGGCGAGATCGACGTCGACGTCCGCGTCCGCGAGCCCGACGTCGAGTCGTTCATTGACTACGTCGCGCCGGAGACCGACGAGGGCCGGCCGGTCGATCCCGTCCGGGAGTACGGCGACCGCGTCGAGCCCGACGAGGGCGACTACTGAACGCCGAGAAAACGACCGACCGCTCTTTCGACTCTCTCAGTCGCTCAGCAGCGTCGCGCCCGCGCCGCCGATCGCGCCGAACGCCGCCGGGTATACCGCGCCCGCGAGCAGCACGGCCGTGAGGAGGTCGGGGGCGATCGTCGCCTCTCGGACCGCATGCCGGAAGAGGAACGCGCCGATCACGGCCAGCGGGAGGTACCCGACGAGGACGGACGCGCCGGCCTGCGCGCCGTCGACCGGCTCCGTCGCCCCAGCGATCCGGCTCGCGACGAGTCCGGCGACGACCAGCAGGACGGGCGGAACGACGAACAGCAGCGTCAGCGAGCCGCCGTCGGCCTGCGAGATGATGTTCGTCATCTGCGAGCCGCCGACCAGCGACGGTACTCGGGTGTCGGCGAAGTGGCCGTTGTAGAACACCCACCCGACCGCCTTCCACGTCGGAATGGGATCGCCGCCGAACAGGTCGGCGAAGACGTTGAACCCCGCCAGCTGGTCCTCTATCGCGCTCCCCTGCGTGACGTACGCGAACAGGTAGCCGAGGACGTAGGCGGCGGCGCCCGCGGCCGCCCCGCCGACGATTCCGCTCGTCCCGCTCGTTCGGTCGGTGACTGACATGCACCCGCAGTCGTTTCGGCCGTGGTAAGTGTTTGTTGGCTCGCGATGAGCAAGTAAAAAACTCGTTTCAGGCGCCGAAACAACGGATGCGCGTCAGCTCGTCGCCTCGCGCCACTCCGCCTGTGAGATCGTGTAACGGACTTCGTCGTGGACGCTCCCGTCGAGGAAGGTGAGGGTGTTCCGCAGGCGGCCCTCGCGGCGGCCGCCGAGGCGCTCGATGTACTTCTCGATCGCCCGCCGCGAGTTGTCGTTGTCGGGGTGGTGGCTCACGGCGACGACCTCCAGGTCGAGGTCGTCGAAGGCGACCTCGACGAGCGCCGCGGCGCGCTCGCCCGAGTAGCCGCGCCCCCAGAACCGCTTGCGGAGCCACGTCCCGAGCTCGGCGGTTCGCCGCTCCCAGTCGACGGAGAAGCCGCCGAAGCCGGCGATATCGCCGGCGCCCTCCTCGCCCTCGCGGGGGCGGATGACGTAGCTCGCGGCCTCGTGGTCTTCCCAGCGCTCGCGGCCGCGTTCGAGGAACTCGCGTGTCTCCTTCTTCGTCTCGTGGGGGTCCCACGTGACGTGTTCGGTCACCTCGTCGATCGCGGGGTCAGACGAGCAGATCCGGTAACAGGCGTCGAGGTCGACGTTCTCGGGCCGTCGGGGCTCCAGTCGCAACCGGTCCGTCTCGATCGTCTCGGGGAACATGGCGGCCCGTCTCGTGGGAACGCCTAAAAGGATCGCCGAGTGTGAGGGCTGTTCGCATCCCCCGGCGGCGGGCGGGAGAGCGGCCGGGAGCGCGACCTCACGCGGCGATCCCGTACTCGCGGAGCGCCGACCGCAGCGCCGCCCGCTTCACGAGGGCGAACCCGACGCAGATGATCAGGAAGCCGGCGACCGTGTTGACCGTGATCCCCTCGCTCAGGAACACCCACCCGGCGAGCGCGGCGAAGATCGGGGCGACGTAGGAGACGAGGTTGATCTCGATCGGTCCGAGCCGGTCGAGCAGGTCGAAGTAGATGAGGAAGCCGAGCCCGCTGGCGGCGACCGACAGGTACGCCAGCGCCAGTACGCCCTCCCTCGTCCACGCGACGTCGGCGACCGACTCGCCGAGCCCGACCGACAGCAGGTGCATCAACAGCGCGCCCGCGAGCATCGACCACGCCTCCATCGTCTCGATCGGGAGGTCGGCGTCCGACGCCCGGGTGAGCACCGATCCGAGTGCGAACGAGGCCGCCGCGAGCAACACGAGGAACTTCGCGACCGTGCCGCCGCCGGTCAGGTTCGCGGGGTCGGGCGCGGCCAGCACGACCGCGCCGACGAGGCCGACGAGGAGGCCGATCACCCCGACGACGGTCAGCCGCTCGGACGGGAGGAAGGCGCGGGCGAAGACGGTCGTCAGCACGGGCGAGAGGCTGACGATCACGGCCGCGACGGCGCTCGTCACGGCGGGGTCGCTCTCGCCGACGAAGAGGAACGCGTGGTAGCCGGCGATGATCAGCGTCGCGCCGACAGCGACGACGGCCCACTCGTCTCGCCCGCGAGGGACCGGGTCGTCGACGGCGTACGCGGCGTACGCGAGCATGACGACGCCGGCGATGTCGTACCTGAGCGCGGCGAACAGCACCGGCGGGAAGTACGCCAATCCGGCCTTGATCGCCATGAACGCGGACCCCCAGACGGCGGCGAGGACGAGGAACAGCGCGAGGTCCCGTGCTCGGCTCACACGCCCCCTCCTCCGGGCGCGGTTCAAAAGGTTCCGGAAGCGGCCGGACGTGCAGGGAGAGCCCGAAACGCCGACCCGCTACCGGACTCGGTACCGGTCGTCGTCGCCGGCGGCCTCGCGGGCGAGGACGCCGACGTCGGCGAGGCGCCCGAGCGCGTCGTCGACGGTCTCCTCGCGGGCGCCGACCTCCTCGGCCACGGCCGCGGGCGTGCCGTCCGTCTCGATCACCGCGGCGAGGATCGCGGCGTAGAATCGGCTGTCGGCCTCGGTGCCGAGCCGCTCGTCGATCTTCGCGAGCGTGTCCTCGACCCGCCCCTGCACCCACCGCTGGGCCAGCGAGAGCTCGCGGTCGAGGTCCTGAAGGCGGGCGTACTCCCCCGCGAGGTCGCCGATGTCGTTCGACGCGCCAGACCCGTCGGGCGCCTCGATGGTGAGGTGGGGACACCGGCCGGACATGTCGAGGCTGTTCTTGGCGGGGTACGCGCTCTTCGCGCCGAACCCGTACGGGGAGACGCTCACCTCCAGTCTGAGGCTGCGGGTGATCCGGAAGTACTTCCGGCGTTGGTCGTCCGTCGTCGACTCGATCAGGCCCGCCTCCTCCAGCTTCCGCAGGTGGTCGATGACGGCCTTCGGGCTCACGTCGAGGTACTCCGAGATCTCCGTGACGTAGCAGGGCTTGGTGGCGAGCAGCCGGAGGATGCGCCGCCGGTTCTCGTTCCCGAGGAGATCGAGCAGTACCGCGGAGTCCATTAACGTATAGTTAGCGTCGAGAGCGTAAAAGGCTGACTTACGGAGGGCGACCCGACCGGGTCGCCTCCCGGGGGTCGTTCCCCGCGGCCACGTTGTCGCCGACGGGCGATCGCCACGGAACAGTCGCCGCCGAACCGTCGCCGCCGGCCGGTCGCCGCCGGGAGTTCGCCCGGAGCGAAGGGTAGTTACCCCGCGGAGCGGAACGGGGGGTATGGAGACGGCACTCATCGTCCTCGACGGCTGGGGACTCGGGAGCGGCGCGGGAGGCGGCGACGGCGAGGACGGCGAGACGGTCGATCCCTCGGGGCGACCGGCCGGCCGAGACGCGGTCGCGGCCGCCGACACCCCGGCGTTCGACGACGCGAGCGAGCGGGGCGCGGACGGGCGACTCGTCGTCCACGGGCGGCGCGTAGGGCTCCCCGAGGGGCAGATGGGGAACTCGGAGGTCGGCCACTTGAACATCGGCGCGGGGCGGGTCGTCAAGCAAGCGTACACCCGGATCACGGACGCGCTCGCCGAGGGGTCGCTCTCGGACAACGACGCCATCGCGGGGGCGCTGGAACACGCGAAGTCGACCGGCGGGCGGGTGCATCTCATGGGCCTCGTCTCCGACGGCGGCGTCCACTCGGACGTCGAGCACCTGCTCGCGCTGATCGACGCGGCGGCCGACGCGGGAGTGCCGGCGACGACCCACGCGTTCACCGACGGCCGCGACACGGCCCCGGAGATCGCCGACCGCTTCCTCGCCGAGGTGGAGGCGAAGGCCGAGGAGCGGGGGACCGGCCGCGTCGCGACCGTCACGGGCCGGTACCACGCGATGGACCGCGACGAGAACTGGGGGCGGACGAGGAAGGCGTACGACGCGATCGTCGAGCGCGAGGCGCCCCACCGGGCCGAGACGGCGGTCGAGGCCGCGACCGAGGCGCACGCGCGCGGCGTGACCGACGAGTTCATCGAGCCGACGCTCGTCGACGAGGAGCCCGCGCTCGCCGACGGCGACGCCGTGATCTTCTTCAACTTCCGGGCGGACCGCGCCCGCCAGCTCGTCCGGCTGCTCACGGACACCCGGCCCGAGTGGGGGTCCGAGGTCGACCAGCCCGACGTCCGGATGACGACGGCGACCGAGTACGACGAGACGTTCGAGTTCCCGGTCGCGTTCCCGCCGGAGATCCCCGAGAACACGATCGGCGAGGTCGTCGCCGACGCGGGGCGCACGCAGCTCCGGATCGCCGAGTCGGAGAAGTACCCGCACGTCACCTACTTCCTCAACGGCGGACGCGAGGTGGCGTTCGAGGGCGAACTCCGAGAGATCGTCGAGAGCCCGGACGTTCCAACGTACGACCTGCAGCCGGAGATGTCGGCGCCGGAGCTCACCGACGAGGCGATCGCGATCATCGACGAGGATGACCCCGACCTGATGGTCCTCAACTACGCGAACCCGGACATGGTGGGCCACACCGGCGACTTCGACGCCGCCGTCGAGGCGGTCGAGGCGGTCGACGCGGGGCTCGACCGGCTCCTCGACGCGGTCGCCGACGCGGGCGGGCACGCAGTCGTGACGGCCGACCACGGCAACGCCGACGACATGGGGACGCCCGAGGACCCCCACACCGCCCACACATTCAACCCGGTCCCGTTCGTCTACCTGACCCCCGACGGCGACGACGGCGGGCGCGCGGTCCGCGAGGGCGGGTCGCTGTGCGACATCGCCCCGACGCTCGTGGACCTGATCGGGCTCGACCGCCCCGCGGAGATGACCGGCGAGCCGCTCCTCTCGGAGTAACTCGGGGCCGTTGAACGCGGCTCAGTCGTCGTCGGCAGCCTCCGCGCCCGAGGAGTCGCCGGCGGAGCCGTCGCTCGGATCGAACGTCGGTCGCTCGACGCCGAGCAGTTCGTACGGATCCGCGTCGTCCGGCATCGGCGACTCGTACTCGTCGGCGCCGCCCTGCCGCTCGAACTCGTCGACGACGTCGGCGAGGAGCTCGGGGTCCGTGAGCAGTCGGCCCAGCGTTCCGCCGATCGACTTCGCGGCGTACAGCATGCCGTCCACGCCGGTCGAGCCGCTGGCGGCGACCGCCTGCCACGAGTGCGCCGGCGTGCCGACCGGCCACGTCGCGGTGCGCATCCGACCGAGCGGCACGACTTGGCTCACGTCGCCGGAGTCCGTCGAGTAGGCCCCGACCTCCCCGGCGTCGGGCGCCTCGATCGGCTCGGTGAAGTACGACCGGTCCGCCGCGCGGTCCCGGACCTCCGGCGGGAGCTCCTCGAGCGCGTCGGAGACGTCCCCGAGCGAGTCGCGCAGGTCCGACGCGAGCGCCTCGTCCGAGACCGAGAAGGAGCCGATGTCGGCCATCGTCTCGTAGATGGCGTCGCCGAGCGTCTCGTTCGCTCGCACGCCGTACACCCCGCTCGTCTTCGTTATCTCGACGTCGACGTCGGCCATCAGGGCGGCGCCCTCGGCGGCGCGGCGGAACCGCTCGGTCACCGACTCGACGAGGTCGCGGCTCGGCGCGCGGACGAGGTACTCCGCGGTCGCGTCCGGCGGAACGACGTTGGGGGCGTCGCCGCCGTTGGTGATCACGTAGTGGAGCCGGACGGGGTCGGGGACGTGTTCGCGCATGTACTCGACGCCGGTGTTGAGCAGTTGGATCCCGTCGAGCGCGCTTCGCCCGGCCTCCGGCGCGGCGGCGGCGTGCGAGGAGGTCCCCTCCATGGTCACCTCGAAGGCGTCGACCGCGAGACACGACGCCTTCGTGGGCGCGTTGAACCACCCCGGGTGCCACGAGACGACCGCGTCGACGTCGTCGAACGCGCCCGCGCGGGTCAGGTACGTCTTTCCGGCGCCGGCCTCCTCCGCGGGGGTTCCGACGTACACCACGGTTCCGTCGACCCCCTCGTCGATCAGGTCGGCGACCCCGACGGCGGCCCCGAGCGATCCGACGCCGAAGAGGTTGTGTCCGCAGCCGTGGCCGTTCCCGCCCCGTTCGACCGGCTCGCGGGTCGCGCTCACGCGCTGGGAGAGCCCCGGGAGCGCGTCGTACTCGCCCATCGTTCCGACGACCGGGTCGCCGTCGCCGTACCGGGCGACGAAGGCGGTCTCGATACCGCCGACGCCGACGTCGACGTCGAACCCTCGCTCTTCCAGTGCTTCGACGAGTCGACCGGCGGCGTACGTCTCCTCGAAGGCGGTTTGCGGGTGATCCCAGATGTCCAGCGCGAGGTCGGTGAGCCGGTCCCGGCGGCTTTCGACCGACTCGACGATCGCGTCAGTTACCATGGTAACTACTTGCGAACGTAAGTAAAAAAGGCTCTGTCGAGTTCGGTCGGCGGCGTTCGGTTATCGGTCGTGCTGAATGTGTTCAAATATCAACAGATGCGATAAACCGTAAACTCCGGGTATATTTCCGCCGGTTCCATGACCATTTAAGAGCGTTACCGGTCTGTGATCGTTCATGACAGATGAGACCACGCCGGTGATCGCCGCCGCATATCGGACGCCGCAGGGGAGAGACGGAGGCGTCTACGAAGACGTCCGGAGCGAGGACCTCTCGACGACGCTCATCGACCACACGCTCGACGAGACGGGGTTAACGAGCGACCACGTCGACGACCTGATGTGGGGCGTCGCCCAGCAGCGCACCGAGCAGGACAACAACGTCGCCCGCGTCATCGCGCTCCTCTCGGAGCTCGGCGAGTCGGTGCCCGCCACCTCGATCAACCGCTGGTGCGCCTCCTCGATGCAGGCGATCATCTCGGCGTCGGACGCGATCGCCGCCGGGAATCGCGACTGCGTCGTCGCCGGCGGCGTCGAGAACATGAGCCGCGTCCCGATGGACGGCGACTCCTACCAGCACCTGCACCCCGAGCTGTCGGAGCAGTACAACGTCTTTCAGCTCCAGATGGGGATGACCGCCGAGAAGGTGGCCGAGGAGTACGGTGTGAGCCGCGAGGCGCAAGACGAGTACGCCGCCCGGAGCCACCAGCGGGCGGCCGAGGCGACCGACTCGGGCCGGTTCGACGACGAGATCGTTCCGGTCGAGACGGACAACGGACTCGTCGAGGCGGACGAGGGGATCCGCCCGGACACGACGGCCGAGAAGCTCGCCGATCTCTCGCCCGCGTTCACCGGCGACGGGACGGTGACCGCGGGGAACTCCTCGCAGATCTCCGACGGCGCGTCGCTGACGCTGGTGACGAGCAAGGCGTTCGCCGAGGACCACGGGCTCGACGTGCTCGCGGAGGTCGGCACGAACAACGTCGCCGGCGTCGACCCGACCGTGATGGGGATCGGTCCGGTGCCCGCGACGCGGGGCCTGCTCGACCGCGCCGGGACGACCATCGACGACTACGACCTGGTCGAGCTCAACGAGGCGTTCGCCTCGCAGTGCGAGTACTCCCGGCGCGAGCTCGGCGTCGACGAGGAGCGGTACAACGTCAACGGCGGCGCCATCGCCATCGGGCACCCGCTCGGCGCCTCCGGCGCACGGCTCCCCGTCACGCTGCTCCACGAGATGGAGAAGCGCGACGCCGACCGCGGACTCGCGACCCTCTGCGTCGGCTTCGGGCAGGGCGCCGCGATCGAGTTCTCGCGATAGCCCGACGCGGCAGCGGTTTTTTCACCGTTCGGCGCCGTAAAACGTGTATGAGCGATCCCGACGCCGACGCGCCCGACGCGGCGGACGCCGACGACGGTCCCGCCGCCGTCCTGCTGGACGTGTTGCCGAACGGGCGGCCGGACGACGACCGGCCCCCGTCGCGGAAGTCCCCTATCGCGTACGGCCTCGGGACCGACTCGTTCCGCCTGTACGAGCTCTCGGTCGACGACGACACCGACGTCTCCGTGAGCGACCGGGTCGCGCTCGACGGCCCGGCAGTCGGCCGGTACCGCGAGGTGTCGTACGACGACCTCACCAGGAACGCGGCCGCGGAGGTGGAGTACGCCGTCGAGGCGATCGTCGAGTCCGACGAGGAGCGCTTCGTCGACTTCTACAACGAGGCCGGACCGATCACGCTCCGGCTCCACCAGCTCAACCTCCTTCCGGGGGTGGGCAAGCAGCTCCGGAACAACGTCCTCGACGAGCGCAAGCGCGGTCCCTTCGAGAGCTTCGACGAGGTGTCCGAGCGCGTCTCGGGGCTCCACCGCCCGCGGGAGGTGATCGTCGAACGCGTCGTCGAGGAGGTCCGCGAGGACGACCTGAAGTACCGGACGTTCGCCGGGCGCGAGGAGTGAGCCTCGAAACGGGACTTTTACCCGGAGCGCCGGCCTATCGCGGCCATGACCGACCTATCGACGGGTGAGGGCGCGGCGTACGGGGACCGCGACCCCGACGCCCTCGCGCGGCGCGCCGGGGAGCGCGCGAACCCCGACCGCGACCAGCATTTCCTCGTCGACGACCGCGTCCTCGACCGAATCCCGGGGTACCTTCCGGACGACGCGGACGCGAGCCACCTGCTGGAGATCGGCGGAGGCGCCGGCGCGCTCACCGACCGACTGCTGGCGGCGGCGGTCGCGGCTGACGGTGACCGTGTCGGCGACGGCGACCGCGCCGACCGCGACGGCAACGCTCCCGGCCGCCTCTCCGTCGTCGAGCGCGACGGGACCTTCGCCGACTTCCTCCGCGAGGAGTTCGCGACCGCGGTCGACGACGGTCGCCTCGACGTGATCGAGGGCGACGCGCTCGACGTGGAGCTCCCGCCGTTCACCGCCTGCGTCGCCAACCTCCCGTACGGCGTCTCCTCCGAGATCGCCTTCCGACTGCTCCCCGAGAGGAAGCCGCTCGTGTTGATGTTCCAGGCAGAGTTCGCCGACCGGATGGTGGCGTCCGCGGGCGAGTCCGAGTACGGCCGGCTCTCCGTCTCGGCGCAGCATTACGCCGCCGTCGAGATCGTCGAGCGCGTCCCGAAGGAGGCGTTCGACCCGCAGCCCGCGGTCGAGAGCGCCGTGGTCCGGTGTACGCCCCGGGACCCCGACTACGCGGTCGGCGACGAGGCGTTCTTCCTCCGGTTCGTGAAGGCGCTGTTCACCCAGCGGCGCAAGACAGTGCGGAACGCGATCCGGAACACCGGCCACATCTCCGGGCTGGACGACCCGGACGCGGTCGTCGAGGCCGCCGACGAGGAGCTGCTCCGCCGGCGACCCGGGACGCTGGAGCCGAGCGCGTTCGCCGCGCTGGCGGAGCTGGCCCGCGAGCACGGCGCGCCGACCGAGGTGTGATCGCGGGGATGGCGCTCGTAGACGCCGTCCTGGCGGTCGGCTCGCTTCCCGTTGACCCGCTCTCCGTCGGCCCGCTCTCCGTCAGCCCGCTCTCCGCCGCGACCCTCCCGGAACTGCTGACCGCCGGCGGCGACGCCGCCGGTCCGGCGGGGGGCGTGTACGACGCCCTGACCGAGAACGTCAAGCGCACTCTCGCCTCCGTCCTCATCATCGCGGCCGTCTTCGGCGTGCGGCTGCTCACCGCGTGGGCGAAGCGGCGCGACGGCGAGCTCACCTCGACCCAGCGCCTGCTGCTCTCGGCGTCGGTCGGCGCCGCCACCGCCGTCGGCGCGATCTCGCTGCTCGCGGTGTGGGACCGCAGCGGCGCGCTCCTCGACGCGTTCGAGGCGGCCGCGATCACGGACCAGCTGTCGAACGTCGTGATCGCGGTGGTGCTGCTGGCGAGCGCCTACGCCGTCACCGACTTCCTCGGCGGCGTCATCCGCGAGATCTCCGCCGACAGCACCGTCCTCACCGACCATCAAGAGGAGGTGGTCCGGCGGCTCACGCAGCTGACGGTGTACACCCTCGCGCTGCTCGTCGTGGTCGGCCTGTTCACGGACAACGTCGGCGGGCTCCTCGTCGGCGCGGGGTTTCTGGGGATCGTGGTCGGGATGGCCGCCCGCCAGACGCTCGGCGCGGTGCTCGCCGGGTTCGTGCTCATGTTCTCCCGCCCCTTCGAGGTCGGCGACTGGGTCGAGGTCGGGGACCACGAGGGGACGGTCACCGAGATCTCGATCATGAGCACGCGCCTCCGGTCCTTCGACGGCGAGATGGTCACGCTGCCGAACGACGACGTGCGGTCGGGCTCGATAATCGACCGGTCGCGCCGGAACCGCCTGCGGATCGAGGTCGAGGTCGGCGTCGACTACGCGACCGACCTCGAGCGCGCGGCGGCGGTGATCGAGGAGGCGATCGCCGGCGTCGACGACATCGCCGCGATGCCCGAGCCGGATGCCGTGACGAAGCGGTTCGACGACTCGGCGGTCGTCTTCGGCGCCCGGTACTGGATCCGGAACCCGAGCATGCGGAAGCGCTGGCGCACCCAGACGGCCGCGATGGGCGCGATCAAGTCCGCGCTGGAGGCCGAGGGGATCGTCATCCCGTTCCCGCAGCAGACGCTCTCCGCCCGGGAAGAGAGCGCGTCCGGCCCGCAGCTCGACGCGTCGGTCGAGGGGCGGGCGGCGACCCGAGGTGGCGGCAACCGAAGCGACGGCGGCGAGCCGGCCGACGGGTCGAGTGACGGAGGCGACGACGCGAGTGCCGGGTCCGGCAACGCCGCCGAGGGGGCAGACGAGTGAGCGACGGGAGCGTGCCGGACGGGGACTCCGATCCCGGGCCCGACCTCGCCGCGCGGCGCGGCGTCGACGACGCCGTCGTCTACCAGCCCGCCGAGGACTCCGGCCTCCTCGCCGAGGCCGCGGTCGAGGCCGCTCGCGGCCGCGTGCTGGAGGTCGGCACCGGCTCCGGCTGGGTCGCGGCGCGGATCGCCGCGGAGCGCGACCTGGACGTGGTCGGCACCGACCTCAACCCGCACGCGGCGCGTGAGGCCCGCAAACGCGGCGTCGAGGCCGTCGTCGCCGATCTCTGTGCCCCGTTCCGCGCGGACGGCTTCGACACCGTCTGTTTCAATCCCCCGTACCTCCCGACCGACCCCGACAACGAGTGGGGCGACTGGATGGAGCACGCGCTCTCCGGGGGCGAGTCGGGGCGGGAGCTGATCGAGCCGTTCCTCGACGACGTGGGGCGCGTCCTCGCGCCCGGCGGCGTCGTCCTGCTGCTCGTCTCCTCGCTGACCGGCTACGAGGAGGTGCTCGGGCTGATCGACGACGCCGGCTTCGACCACGAGGTCGCCGTCGAGGAGTCGTTCCCGTTCGAGACGCTCTCCGTGCTGCGGCTCGACCGACGGGAATAAGCCGCGCTAGCCGCTCGTCGAGTTCCCGACGGCACCCGAGCCGACGCGCCGCACCTTCTCGCCGTACTCCCCGAATCGGTCCGGGTGGATCACGGCCGCCAGCGCCTCCAGCGTGTCGACGACGCGGTGGCTGTGGCGGTTCAGGTAGGCGGTGCCGTCCATCGCGTACACCCGCCCGTCGCGCACCGCCGTCACGTCGCCGATCGACTCGCGCTCCAGCAGGTCGGCGGCCGCGCGCCGGGCCTCGCCGACGTCGGCGCTACAGGGACCGATCACGACGACCTCCGGGTCGAAGGCGCGCAGTTCGTCGAGCCCGATCTTCCGCGACCGTTCTCCGGCCGCGACGGGCCCGGCCTCCCCGCCGGCGATCCGTATCAGGTCGGGGACCCAGAGCCCGGCGTGGCGCAGCGGGTCGGTCCAGTCGAGGACGGCGACGCGGGGGCGGGAGGCGGTCGACGGGGTCGTGCTGGCCGAGGCGGTCGCGTCGGCCCGGGGGACCGCGCCGGCGACGGCGTCGATCCGGGCGTCGAGGTCGTCGCGGAGCGCGGCCGCGGCCGCCGGACGGCCGACGGCCTCGCCGACCCGCTCGACGTTCGCGAGGACATCGGCGAGGTCGTCGGCGTGGACGTCGAGCACCGCCGCGTCGAGGTCGAGCCGCTCCACCGCGCGGCGCGCGAGCCCGGCGTCGAGCGCGCACACCGCGCAGACGCCCTGCGTGAGGACCGCGTCCGGGTCGGCCGCGGCGAGTCGGTCGCCGTCGAGGTAGTAGGTGTCGTCGTGGGCGGCGACTCGGTCGAGGTCGGCGGGGTCGGCGTCGAGGTCGCGGACGAGCCCGGTGAGCGTCGGCCGGTCCTCGACCGCGGGCGGGCGGTCGCACTGATGCGAGACCGCGGCGGGCGTCGCGCCGAGCGCGGCCGCCAGCTCGGTCGCGGAGGGGAACAGGGAGACGACGGTCATGGGTACCGATCCCCGACCGTCGGCTTAACCGTTCGGCCGACCGCCGCTAATAACTACCGGGCATAATACGCATTAGCAAATATTATACGGCGGCATATCGAACCACTGGTGATGACTGAACGTGTCGCGGCCACGCCGGGACTGTACCCGCTCCCGGACTGGGCGAAAGAGACGCTCTCGGACCTCAAGGGTCACCAGAAGGGCGACCTACTGAGCGGCGACGAGAGCGAGGCGATCGTCGAGCAGTACGACGAGGTCCGCGCGGAGTTCGTCGACGACCAGCTGGACGCCGGCCTCGACCGGGTCGTCGAGGGGCAGGGCCGCTGGGACGACATGATCGCGCACCCGCTGACGGTGCACGACGGCGTCGAGACCGGCGGTATCGTGCGGTACTACGACAACAACAACTTCTACCGCGACCCCCGCGTGGTCGCCGACCTCGACTTCTCCGGCGACGTGGCGCGCGAGCTGGAGTCCGCGGCCGACCTGATCGACGGCGAGGCGCCCCTCGCCGCGACGCTGCCGGGTCCGTACTCGCTGGCCGACCTCGCGAGCGACGAGCACTACGGCGACGAGGCGGCGTTCCAGGCCGCGATCGCCGAGTTCCTCGCTGGCGAGGTCGAGGCGTTCCCCGCCCACGAGACGCTGTTCCTCCTCGAACCGTCGCTGGTGACGAACCCGCCCGCCGAGGGAGCGGAGTCGACCGCGACGGACGCCATCGCGACGGTCGCCGACGCGACCGACGCGGACGTCGTGGTACAGACCTCGTACGGCGCGCTCGGCGAGAAGCTGTACGCGCACCTCGTCGACGAGGCCGGCGCCGACGCGCTCGGGCTCGACCTCGTCGCCGGCGACCGCGACGACACGGTGTACAACGTCCAGGAGTTCGGCTCCACCGACTCGCTCGCGCTCGGGCTCGTCGACGGGCAGAACACGCTCGTCGAGGAGCCGGAGACGGTCGCGGAGCGGGTCGAGTGGTTCGAGTCGCAGATCCCCGCCGAGGGGTTCGACCGGACCTACCTCACCCCTAATACGGAGCTGTTCTACCTGCCCGCCAACAAGTACCGCGCGAAGCTGAACGCGCTCGCCGCCGCCGCGGAGGTGCTCGACTAATGGTCCGAAACCCAGACGCCAACCGCGAACAGTTCCGCCCGAACGACCACCCGAACGACGCGTTCCTGCTGACGACCGTCGTCGGCTCGTACCCGAAGCCGAAGTGGCTGAACCGGGCGGACGAGCTCGTCGACGACCCGGACTCGAAGTTCGACGCCGCGGACCTCGAGGAGGCCCACGACGACGCCTGTCGGCTCATCACGCACGAGCACGAGCGCGCCGGGCTCGACACGGTCGTCGACGGCGAGATGCGCCGCAACGAGATGGTGGAGTTCTTCGCCGACCGCATCGACGGCTACGAGTTCAACGGCCCCGTGAAGGTGTGGGGTCACAACTACTTCGACAAGCCGTCGGTCGTCGAGGAGGTCGAGTACGACGAGCCGTGGCTCGTCGACGAGTTCGACTTCACCTCGAACGTCGCCGAGCGCCCCGTCAAGGTCCCCATCACGGGGCCGTACACGCTCGGCTTCTGGGCGTTCAACGAGGCGTACCCCTCCACCGAGGAGCTCGTCTACGACCTCGCCGACCTCGTCAACGAAGAGGTCGAGAAGCTGGTCGAGGCGGGCGCGCGCTACATCCAGATCGATGAGCCCGCGCTGGCGACGACGCCGGAGGACCACGCCATCGTCGGCGAGGCCTTAGAGCGGATCGTCTCGGGTATCGACGAGGAGGTCCGCATCGGGCTCCACGTCTGTTACGGCGACTACTCGCGGATCTACCCCGAGATCAACGACTACCCGATCGACGAGTTCGACGTCGAGCTGTGTAACGGCGACTTCGAGCAGATCCCGACGTTCACTGACCCCGAGTTCGAGCCCGACCTCGCGCTCGGCGTCGTCGACGCGCACACGGCCGAGATCGAGTCCGTCGAGGAGATCAAGGAGAACGTCCGGCAGGGGCTCCGCGTCGTCCCGCCGGAGAAGCTCACGATCTCGCCCGACTGCGGGCTGAAGCTCCTGCCCCGGGAGATCGCGTACGGCAAGATGGAGAACATGGTGACCGCGGTTCGCGAGGTCGAAGCAGAGATCGATTCCGGCGAGATCGACGTCGAGAACCCGCTCGACGACTGAGGAGGGGATCGATCCGCGACCGCCTCGGCGACTGAGGCGGGGATCGATCCGCGACCGCCCCGGCGACACCGCCGGCCGCACCGCCAGCGCCACTACTTATAAATCGCCGCCGCACCCACCGCCGACATGGAGATCGGTCTCACCGTCGGCGACGACCTCGACCGGCTCGCGGCGTCGCCGTCGCGGTTCGACTTCTGCGAGCTCGGGGTCGGCGAGCCGACGCTCGTCCCGGGAGAGATCGACCGGGGGCGGCTGACCGACGCGCTCGCCGGCCGCGACCTGCTCGTCCACCTCCCGTACAGCCAGCGACTGGCCAGCTACGTCCCCGAGGTCAACGACGCCATCGTCGACTACCAGCGGCGCCTCCTGGAGGCGGCCGGCGACCTCGGCGCGGAGAAGGCGGTGCTCCACGCGACGTCGGCCGACCGCGACGACATCGAGTTCCGGCAGACGGCCGCCGACCAGCTCCGACGGGTCGCCGACGCCGGCCGCGAGGCGGGCGTCGAGGTCGTCGTCGAGAACGTCGGCCACCAGCACGCGGGGCTCCAGCTCTCCGTCCTCGGCGACATCGCCCGGGAGACTGACACCCCGATCTGCTTCGACGTGGGACACGCGTACATGGAGGGCGACAACAGGGCGATAACGCGGTTCCTCCGCGCCCACGGCGACCGGGTCTCGCACCTCCACTGTCACGACGTGCGCCGCCGCGGCGACACCCACCTCCCGGTCGGCGCCGGCGAGGTGGACTACGGGGCCGTCGCGGCCGAACTCGACGAGTTCGACGGCACCGTCGCGCTGGAGGTGTTCACCGACGACGACGCCCTGCTCGTCGACTCCGCGGAGCGCGTCGCCGACCGGCTCGGCGTGGACTTTTAAAAACGAACGGCGAGAGCGGCGCGGGAGGCGAGCGGGTCAGTTCGCGTCGCGGCCGTCTCCGTCGCCCTCCTCGGCCGCGTCGTCCCGGTCGTCATCGGTGGAGCCGTCGGCGTCGGCCGGGTCGCCGGCGTCCGAACCGGCACCCGCGTCATCGCTCGCGTCCGCCTCGGCAACGGCGTCGGCGTCGTCCGCCTCGTCGCCGTCGATCTGTCGCTTGATCGACTCAAGCTCGGACTCGACGTCGACCTCGGGCGCCGGGTCGTCCTCCGTCTCCTCGTCGGCCCGGCTCGCTTCGGGCTCCGCGTCGGGGTCGGTCACGTCGATCCGAACGCCGCGGTCCCGGCCGGGGGAGTCGTCGTCGCGGGCGCGGCCACCGTCTCGGGCGTCGGACTCGGGGCCGCCCGCCCCGCGGTCCTTCCGGCGGTCGTCGTCCCGCCCGGGTCGCCGCGCGGCGTCGGCCTCCCGACGGCCCTCCTCGATCCGCGACTCGATCTCGGCGGTGAGGTCGCGGGCGTCGGTGATGATCGAGCGCGAGGCGGCCTCCTCCGGGAGGTCGGCCTCCGAAAGCGCGGTCCGAAGCTCCGAGAGCGACCGGGCGAGGCCGGCGCTCGCGCCGTCGCGGACGTCGGCGAGGCGGTCGGCAGTCGCGCCGGACTCGTCGGCGAGGCTCCGGCCGGGGTCGGCGAGCCGGAGCGTCCCCCGGAGCAGTTCGAGCGACTTGATCGTCGTCTCCAGGAGCGCGATGACCGTCGGGATCGTGTACTGCTCGGTGAACCGGAGTAGCTCGGAGAGGCGGGGCGGTCGCGGCGGCCCCCGTCGGTCCCGCTCGCTCTCCCCGAGGTCGCGCCGCAGCTCGGTCAGGACGTCTTCGAGCTCGTCGAGCCGCTCCTCGAGCTCGTCGTCGCGTCGATCGTCGCGGGAACTCATACCACCGAGTACGCGGCGCGCGGATAAAAAGCCCGGCCGGCGCTGACGGTCGCGTCCCGGCGCGTGACGTCGCCGACGCGGCGACTCAGAACCCCTCGCGGAGGTGCGTCGTCCGCGGCGGGAACAGGCCGCGGAGCGCGGCGGCGACGCCGTCGTCGAAGTCGGTCCCGTCGCCGGCCGCGAGTCTCCCGGCTCGGACCGCCTCGTCGACGGAGCGGTAGCCGACGTACAGCTGCGAGAGGGCGCCGACGTCGACGGTCGCGTCCGGGCTCGCGGGCGCGGCGTCGAGCGGCTCGACCGCGACGTCTCCGTCGACGACCGCGACCCGGAACGTCGCGTCGTTCCACGCCGCGAGCGGGTCGACGACCGCGAGCGAGAGCGTCGCCTCGACGGCGGGGTCCGGGTCGAGCGCCTCCACGGCGCCGGCGACGTCGACGAGCCGGACCATCGGCCCGGTCCGGACCTCGCAGTCGACGGCGCGGGGGTCTTCGACGAGGTCGAGCAGCGGGGCGTCCGGCGGCGCTCGGACCCGGACCTCGGCGACCTGCGAGTCGTGGTTGCGGCAGAACCGCAGCAGCTGGAACCACGCCTCGTCGTCGACGGCGGCGGCGTCGGAGACGCGCATGACGGTCTCCCCGGCGTCGTCGGGGTCGTCGTCGAACTCGTACCGACAGAGCCCGCGGAGGTCCCCGTCGCGCTCCCAGCCGTAGACGAACGGGTCGGTCGTCCAGCCCGAGAGGGTCCGCTCGCGCCACCACTCCTCGGTCCAGTCCATGGTGAGGTCGTAGCGGTCCGCCGTCGCCGCGAGCACCGGCTCGACCGCCGCGAAGTCGCCCTCGTCGAGCGGGCGGAAGGCCCCGGCCGCGTCGCCCGTCGTCGCGACGAGGTCGTCGACGAAGCCGAGCTGTTCGGGGGGCGCGGTGAGATAGCGGTAGCGGCTCGCGGTCGCCCAGCCGTAGTTCGCGTAGAACGCGTACTCGAAGGGCCACAGCACCGAGACGTCGACGCCGCGGTCGCGGTACTCCGCGAGCGACTCGCGGAGCAGCCGGGCGACGTGTCCCCGGCGGCGGTGCTCGGGCGAGGAGGCGACCGCGGAGAGCCCGGCGACCTCGCGGTCGGCGCCGCGGATCCGCAGCGCGAAAAGGTGGTGCGCGCAGACCACGACGGTGTCGTCGGCCGCGTTAAAGAGACCGCGCCGCTCGGCGATCGTGTCGTGGTCGTCGGCCTCGTCGGGGTCGTAGGGGCCGTCCGCGGGAGCGAAGGCGTACCGCATGAACGCGCCGAACTCGTCGGCGCGCTCCTCGGGAAACGGTCGGTACTCCATACGCGGTCGGCTCGCGGGAGCGGAATAAGTCTTCCCGGAGCGTGAGAGGGGGCCTCAGTCGAATCGGCCGCGACCGATCGCAGTCGACCCGGTCGAACCCGACCTCAGTCGAACCGGCCGCGGCGGTACTGCACCGGCCACTCGACGTCCGCGCCGAGCTCGTGGGCGGCCTCCAGCGGCCAGTACGGGTGCCGGAGCAGCTCGCGGCCGAGCGCGACGAGGTCGGCCCGACCGTTCCGGACGAGGGCGTCGGCGTGGGTCGGCTCCGTGATCCCGCCGACGGCGGCGACGGGCAGGTCGGTTCCCTCGCGGATCGCCTCGGCGTACGGCACCTGGTACCCCGGTCCGGTCCCCGGAATCCGCTGGTCGGGGTGGATCCCGCCGCCGGAGACGTCGATCAGGTCGGCGCCGGGCTCGGCGAGCAGCGGCGCCAGCCGCACGGAGTCGTCGACATCCCACGAGTCGCGGTCGGGGAGCCAGTCCGTCGCGGAGATCCGGACGAAGACGGGCTTCTCCTCGGGCCAGACGTCTCGGACGGTCGCGACGACCTCCCGGAGGAGTCGGGTCCGGTCCTCGAAGCTCCCGCCGTACTCGTCGTCGCGGTCGTTGGTGACCGGCGAGCAGAACTGGTGGAGCAGGTAGCCGTGGGCCGCGTGGACCTCGGCGATCTCGAAGCCGGCGTCGAGCGCGCGCGCCGCGGCGTCGGCGAACGACTCGGTCACGTCGGCGATGTCGTCACCGTCCATCCGGCGGGTCGCCGCGGATTCGCCGGTCTCGGAGCGGTCGCCGTCCGGGTACGGCTCGTCGGTCGCGGATATCGTCTCCCAGCCCGCGGGGTCGTCCGCGGGGATCGGATCGCCGCCCTCGGCCGGCGGGCGGTGGGAGGCCTTGCGGCCGGCGTGGGCCAGCTGGATACCGGGCGTCGCGCCCTGCGACCGGACGAAGTCGACGATCGGCTCGATCGCGTCGGCGTGTTCGTCGGACCAGATCCCGAGACAGCCCGGGGTGATCCGACCGCGCTCCTCGACCGCGGTCGCCTCGGTCATCACGGCGCCGGCGCCGCCGACCGCGCGGGAGCCGAGGTGGATCCGATGCCAGTCGTTCGCGAACCCGTCGTCCGCGGAGTACTGGCACATCGGCGACAGCATGACGCGGTTCCGGAGCTCGGTGTCGCGTAGCGTGAGCGGCGCGAAGAGCGAATCCGTCATCGAGACACCGGAGTGCCGCCGGCTGGTAATGCGCTCCGATTCCCCGCGCGGATCGCCGCGATCGCACCGGTGCGGGGATCGCCCCGATCGCGGCGAGGGTTTAGGCCGACCGAAACCTATAACCACCCGTGCCTCTGACAGACTGGTAATGAGCACTGGGGACCGGATCGGGCGCAGCGCCGAGGACCGGATCGAAGACGGCACAGAGGAGTCGACGGACGCACGGCCGATCGTCGCGGCGAGCCGCTGCTCGCCCGATCGAACCGTCTTCACGGAGCAGGGGAACACGGACGCGTGGATCGCGACCGACCTGACGGTCGAGTTAGAGCGGTAGCGCGGCGCGAACGACCCTCTCTCGTCTTCTCTACTCCGCATCGAGCGTCGAGTCTCTCCTTCGAAAGCGGTCGGCTCCGAGCGCGGTTTCAGCGCACCGAACGCCGCGCGGCGACGTGCGGTGGGCCGCGTCGCCGCCGACGGCGACGCGGCGGTGACGAGCCCCCGACTACTCGATATCCGGTGCGCGCTCCCCGGCCGGGACGACGATCTCCAGCCAGTTCTCCTCGGGCGGGAGCGGACAGGCGAACGTCTCGCTGTACGCGCAGAAGGGGTTGTACGCGAGGTTGAAATCGAGGACGACGACGTCGCCGTCGGCGAGCTCTCCCTCCGGTTCGAGCTCCATGTACCTGCCTTGGTAGTACGTCTGCTGGCCGGTCGTCTTGTCGCGGAACGGGACGAATATCTCGCCGTCCTCGCCCTCCTGTCGGTAGCCGGCGAGCGCGTGCTCCTCGCCGTCGACCTCGAACGCGAAGGTGACGACTCTGAGGTATCGGACCGGGTTGCTCGCGGTGGTCTCCATCTCGACGGGCTCGGGGTCGCCGTGGACCGTCACGGTCGCCTCGACGCGGTAGTCCTCGTCCGGCGGGAAGTAGTCGAGCCCGTCGAACCCGTCGCGGTGCTCGGGCGGGATCGGCGACTGCGGGTGCTCGGCGAAAAACTCGTCCTTCTCGCGGCGGTTGGCGCGGAGCCGCTCGGCGTACTCGTCGGTCATACGCGGTCGAAGGAGCGCCGGCGGTTTCAGGCCCGCGGTTCGGGCGGGTCAGGTCCCGAGGCCGGGAGACAGCTCGCCGGGGCGCTCAGAGCGCCTGCAGGTCGGCCAGGCAGTCGTCGAGGTCGCGCGTCGACGTCGCCAGCGAGAAGCGGTCGACGCGGGCGAGGTCGGCCGCGTGCTCCCAGAGGTCCTCGGACTCGATGCCGTGGAGGACGACCGCGTTCGGCGTCGGGCTCACGACCCGGAGGGCGACCAGCGGCGACTCGCCGCGGGTCACGCCCGTGAACACGAGCGCGCGGTTCGTCGACTGACCGTACAGCCGGTAGAACTCCTCGCTGGAGAGCCGCGTGATCGCCTCGATAGAGTTGATGACGGTGTGACCGTTGACGTGGTCCTGGTCGCCGCGAACGACTTCCGTGGCGTCCATCGCCTCGTAGAACTCCTCGACCGGCACCGCGGTCGAGTACTCGCGGAGGGCGTGGACGATGTCGCTCTCGAAGCCCGCCGAGAGCACGCGGGCGTACTGTCGGAGGCGCCCGCCTCCGCGCCGCTCGTCGATATCGAGGAGGCCGTCGACGATCCGGTGGACGATGCCGATCCCCGGGCTCTCCCGACGCCCGCTCTCGTAGTCGGAGATCACCGACGAGGAGACGTCGAGCTGCTCGGCGAGCTCGGTCTGTGAGACGTCGAAGTCGGTCCGCCACTTCCGGAGCGTCGCTCCGGGGTCGTCGCTGAGCGTTATCTCGCCGGCGATCCGGCGAGAGAGCTCCTCGCGTGCGTCGCTCATTAGGCGGTCCGAGGGCGGAGCGCCGCAAAAGGCTACCGAAAGCGGGGTTCGTCGGACGTCGACACCTCCACCGGGCTCGACATCCACCGGGCTCGACGTCCACCGGCCCCACTTCTCCCGGCTCGACGTCTAATCCGGAGCGGCCCCGCGAGCGGGGTCACTCCACGTACAGCGAGTAGACGATGACGCCGAAGCCGACCGCGGTCAGCAGGCTGTTGATCGCGATCCCCGCCGCCAGAGACGCGCCGATAATCTGGTGAGAGACGCCGCCGATCAGCGCGCCGATCGTCACGATCCCGAAGCCGAGCCCCAGCGCGCGCAGCGAGGGGTCGCCGGTCCTGCCGTACGCGCGGAGCGCGTAGTAGGTGATGCTGCCACCGAGCACGAGGATGGCGGTCTTTGCCACGATGATGGCGAGGTCGATGTGCGTTGTCATGTTTCCTCTCGCAGTTCCGACCACAGGTCGGCCAGCCGTTCGTCCCGCGTGCGCTCCGGACGGGAGAACTCGACGGTGAGATCGCGCGACTCGTCCGCCTCGTCGTCCGCGTGGTCGATCGAGACCGTCACGGAGTCGAACGAGACGGAGTAGCGCGTCGTGTGTTGCCCGTCGCGGCGGATGTCCGTCGACTCCCGGAGCAGGGAGGCGTCGGTGAGCTTCTCCAGCTTCCGATACGTCGTCGACAGGGGGATGTCGCACTCCTCGGAGAGGTCGCTCGCCGTCTTCGGCTCGGTGAGTGCCGTCACGATCCGGCGCGCGGCGTCGTCGGCCAGTGCGTCCAGCACGTCGTCGACCGACGGCGGATCCTCCTCGCGCGACGGGTCCCGCACCATGTTCCCCAGTTGGGCCCCCCGTGTCTTAAACCATCGAACTTCGGCCCGGCCGCGGTCGCGACCGCAACCGCATCCGTCACGCGGCCGGACGCGGCCCGTTTTTGTGGGTGGGCGGCGTACAACGGACCGATGGACTCGTGGAAGCGACGCGTCGTCGGGTACTTCGCCTTCGTCCTCTTCGTGCTGATCTTCACCGCGATCGCCTACCGATACGGGATGCGGGTGTACGAGGGCGACCCGCGCACGATGATCGAGGCGCTGCGCTTCTCGATCGAGATGTTCACCACCACCGGATTCGGCGGCGACGCGCCCTGGGAGAGCCAGCAGTTGAACGCGTTCATCGCGGTGATGGACCTCGTCGGGATGGTCCTCCTGATCGGCGCGCTGCCGGTCGTGGTGACGCCGCTGTTGGAAGAGGCGTTCTCGACGAGCGCCCCCACGTCGGTGGACGGAGCGCTGTCGGGTCACGTCGTCGTCTGTTCGGACACCTCCCGGTCGATGGCGCTCATCGAGGAGTTCGACTCCAAGGACATACCGTACGCGATCGTCGAGCCGGACAACGACCGAGCGGTACGGCTCCACGAAGCGGGGCAGACCGCGATCCGTGCCGACCCGGAGTCGACGGACGGGTTGGCGGCCGCGAACCTGCCCGACGCGCGGGCGCTGATAACGGACGTCTCCGACAAGGTCGACGCGAGCATCGTGCTCGCCGCGAAGGAGCTGTCGCCGGAGGTGCGGGTCATCAGCATCGTCGAAGACCCGGAGCGCGAGCGGTACCACCGCCTCGCCGGCGCGGACGAGGTGCTCTCGCCGCGGTCGCTGCTCGGCGAGAGCCTCGCCGCGAAGGTGACGACCGCGCTGCAGACCGATCTCGGCGAGGCGGTCGCCATCGGCGACTCGCTGCAGCTCGCGGAGGTGTCGGTCCCGCACGGGAGTCCGCTGGCCGGGTCGGCCCTCGGCGATAGCGGGATCCGCGAACGCGCCGGCGTCAACGTCATCGGCGTGTGGTTCAACGGCGAGTTCGACGCGGCGCCCCCGCCGGACGCGACGCTGTCGGCCGGGACGGTCCTGCTCGTCTCCGGGCGGCCGGATCAGCTGGAGCGGCTCGTCGAGCTGACGAACTCCGCCACGCGGCGATTCGGCGCGGGCGAGACCGTGGTGATCGGGTACGGGCAGGTCGGCCGGACCGTCGCCGAGACGCTCGAAGACGCAGACCTGCCCGTCACGGTCGTGGACCGGGCGGACGCCGAGGGCGTCGACGTGGTCGGCGACGCCACCGAGCCGGAGACGCTGCGGGCCGCGGGCGTCGAGTCGGCGCGGACCGTCGTGCTCGCGCTGCCCGAAGACACCACGACGGAGTTCACGACGCTCGTGATCCGCGATTTAGCGCCGAACACGCAGATCCTCGCACGGGTCGAGGAGGCCGCGAGCGTCCGGAAGATGCACCGCGCGGGCGCCGACTACGTGCTCTCTCTCGCGACCGTCACCGGCCGGATGTCCGCCTCGACCGTCATCGAGGGACGCGACGTGCTCTCCCTGGACCAGCAGGTGGAGGTCGTCAAGAGCCGCGTGCCGCGGCTCGTCGGGCGGACGGTCGGCAGGGCGAACGTGCGCGAGGCGACCGGCTGCACCGTCATCGCGGTCGAGCGCGACGGAGAGACCCTGACCGAGATCGGTCCCGACACGCGGATCGGCGACGGCGACGAGCTCGTCGTCGTCGGCACCGACGAGGGGATCCGGGAGTTCGAGCGCCGGTTCGCGTGACCCCGCTCGCCGGTTCGCGCTGACTCGCGTGCCGGTCCCCGCGGCCGCGTTCGGCGCTCCCGGCGAATCCGTGCGCGGGGCCGTCGCGTCCCGTCCGACCCGTCACGCGCCGCCTCGGGACCGAGTCGAGTCGAACGGTTCAAGTATTCGCTGGCTGTTCGTACCTGTATGAAAGACCAGGGACGCTCCACGCGCAAGCGGACGGGCGGCCGACTCAAGCACGCCTCGAACAAGAAGCGCCACCAGCTCGGCCGAGAGCCCGCCGAGACCACCGTCGGCGAGACGCGGGTCCAGTACATCGACTCCCGCGGCACGGAGCGGAAGGTCCGCGCGCTCTCGACGAACGTCGCGCAGGTCGCCGACGGCGGCGAGGTCAGCGAGGCCGAGATCGAGAACGTCGTCGACAACCCCTCGAACGTCAACTACGCCCGACGGAACATCGTCACCAAGGGCGCCGTCATCGACACGTCCGCCGGCCGCGCCCGCGTCACCTCGCGTCCCGGCCAGACCGGGCAGGTCAACGCGGTCCTCATCGACTGAGCCCGTTCGCTTTCTGAACGTATTTACCGTTCGACGACGACGAGCGACGCGTGTACCTCGGCGTCGACGAGGCCGGCAAGGGGCCCGTGCTCGGACCGATGGTCTCGGCGGCCGTGTTCGCCGACCCGGCGAGCCTCCCGGCCGACGTCGACGACTCGAAGCGGCTCTCCCCCGAGCGACGCGAGGCGATGGCCGAGACGATGCGCGGAAGCGACCGCGTCGCGGTCGGGGTCGCGTTCGTGGAGCCCGCGGAGATCGACCGGCCCGACACCGACATGAACACGCTCACGGTCCGCGGGCAGGCGCGGGCGGTGCGAGCCGCGCTCGGCGAGATAGCGGGCGTCACCGGCGTGGAACGTCCGGCGGAACCGGTCCGCGTCGTCGCCGACGCTGGAGACACCAGCGAGGCGCGGTTCGCGCGTCGGCTCGGTGCGTTCGCCGAGGGCGGTGACGACCTCAGCGGTAACGATACCGGCGGCGGTGACCCCGAGGACGGCGGAAGAGTGGTCGTCGACTCCGAGGGCGACGAGTCCGCCGCCCTCCCTCCGGTCGACGTCGAGGCCTTCCACGGCGCCGACGAGGCCGACCCGGTCGTCGGCGCGGCGAGCGTGGTCGCGAAGGTCGCGCGCGACGACCGGATGGCGGCGATCGACGACGGGTATCCGGGATACGAGGCCGTCGGGAGCGGCTACCCGAGCGACCCGACGACGCGGTCGTTCCTGCGGGCGTACGTCGCCGACAACGGCGACGTCCCGGAGTGCGCGCGCCGGACGTGGTCGACTTGCGACGACGTGTTGGCGGCCGCCGAGCAGTCGGGGCTCGACGACTTCTAGACGAGCGCCGAGACGGCCTCGCTCACGGCGCCGATGAACGTCTCCCAGACCGAGAAGCCGGCGACGATCGAGAGGACGGTGTCCGCCCCGAAGAAGGCGAACAGCACCGCGGACGCGATGTGTGCGCGCCGCACGTCGAAGCGGTGGGCGAACGTGTGGAAGAAGTACGCGTTGGCGAGGCTGATCGGAACGATCGCGAGCATCTCGCCGACCCATATCGCGGAGGTCGCCCCGTACTGCACCGCCAGCCCGATCGTGACCAACTGCGTCTTGTCGCCGAACTCGCCGGTGGCCATGAGCACGAATATCGGGAGGAAGCCGCCGAACGACCCCTCGTACCGGTCGAGCGGACCGGGGAGCGAAACCGAGTCGAGGTCGGCGTAGTCGGCGTCGGCCGCCGAGGAGTCCGGCGTCTCGGCGCCGGCGGCCGGTGGCTCCGTGCCGCCGTCGCTGGACGCGACCCGTCCGGGGTCGCGATCCGGCATCGACCGGTACAGCAGGTACGCGAACGCGAAGAACAGAGCCGCGGTCACGACGTCGAGGACCACCCCCGGCAGCGCCGACTGCAGCGCCTGCCCGAAGACGATCTCGATCGCGGTCCACCCGGCGAACGCCGACGCGGCGGCCGCGACGACGACCTTCGGGTCGTAGCGCGTCGACAGCGCGGCGATCATGAACTGAACTTTCTCGCCGGGGAGCACGGCGAGCTGGGCCACGAACGCGACGATCAGTATCTCCGAGTAGCTCATGCGTCCCCCGATCCCCCGCACTCGCCGGTCGCGGCGGTCCGATCGCGAGCGCCCGCCTGTCCGGCGGCCGTCGTTCCGGTCCGCGGATCGGTCCGCGGATCCGTCCGGTCGATCGGTTCGGGGCGGTCGTCGGTCGTCACGTGGCGGTTAGATCGGTCTAAAACAATAGTTTGTCGGCTCTCGATTCGCGCCGGCGATCCGCACGCGACGCGGAGCGGCACCGCGTCGCTCCCGCGTCCCCTCACCGGATCGTCAGCAGACGGCGGAGGATATCGCCGTAGGCGGGCCGGGTGATCAGGACCCCGATCAGGACGCCGAGGATGGTGAAGATCGCGAACCCGGAGAGGTCCCCGAGCGAGAGCACCATCAGCGGCGACATCGCGACGATCGTCGTCGCGGCGGCGGCGCCGATGACCCAGAAGGCCCGGCGGAACCGGGAGTTGAACACCTTTCGTGAGTTCACCTCGCCCTCGCTCATCACCTCGTCGGCGATGATCACCAAGTCGTCGACGCCTGTCCCGACGACCGCGATGAAGCCGGCGATGACCGCCAGCTCTATCGGATAGCTCACGAGCGCGGCGAAGCCGAGCAGGGCGTACACCTCCGCGAGCGCCGTGACGATCATCGGCAGCGCCACCGCGGGCTCGCGGTAGCGCAGGAACACCATGCCCGCGACCGCGAACACCGCGAGGATCCCCGTCACCAGCGAGTAGTTCTTGTAGTTCTCCCCCTGTGCGGCCGAGATGGTGCTGGAGGTCCCCTCCCCGCTGATGTCGAGCTCGGCCGGCAGCGCGCCGGCGCGCAGGTTGACCGATATCTCCTGCGCCGTCGTGAATTCGGGCGTGGTCAGCTCGAAGTTCGGGGTGTCGGCCCACGAGCCGCTCGCCATGCTGTCGGCGAGCCCCGGGTCCATCCCGAAGGAGTTGACAACTTCGCCGTCGACCGTGAGCAGGAGGCAGGGGTTGGAGTTCCCCAGTTCGCCCGTCTCGGGGTTGTACTCGCAGCGGTCCGCCTGGGACTGGTACGCCGAGGCGAAGCCGCGGTCGGCGACGGCCTGCTGGAACTGCTCCGCGGGCGACGGCTGGCCGTCGGAGGCGGTGTTCCTGACCGTCACGGGGACGTACGATCCCGTGCCGCGGTCCCGCTGCGACGCCGTCCCGATGTTCTCGAAGTCCTCCTGCGTGAGCACCGCTTCATCGACGGCGGTGCCGTTATCGCTCGGATACGCGATGTCGATCTGGACCGTCCCCCGCTCCTGCAGCAGCGAGACGACGTCGCTCCGGCCTTCGCCAGGCACCTCGACGAGCATGAAGTACTCGCCGGTGAGCGACTGGACCTGCTGGACGCTCCCGCCCGAGAGCCCCGCCTCGTTGATCTTGCCCTCGATGATGCTCTGGGTGAGGTCGCGGGTCTCTGCGGTTACGCCGGGGCGGATGCTCTCGTAGGAGTAGCCCGAGGCGTCCATCGCCGCGCGGAACTCCTCCTCGCTCACGGACGGGTCGGTGACCTCGACGGCCTGCTCGTCCTCGCCGAAGCTCGATCCGACGTCGCGGAGCTGCACCCCGTCGAGCTCGTCGGCGACGGCCCGTTCGACCGCCGGGGGATTGTCGCCGGCGAAGTCGACGCCGGTGGCGGTGTACCCCTTCAGGGGGGCCCGGACGCGGGTGCCGCCCTCCAGGTCCAGCCCGTACTGGAGGTTCGTGATTCCCTGGCTCGCCTCGCTCTGGTTCTCGCCCGGCGCGGTCTCCGGGGCGAACTGCGGGGCGAACAGCGCGACCGACGCGCCGACCACGACGACGACGAGCAGCAGGATGCGCCAGTTGTTCTTGATCGGTTCCAACATCAGCGCTTCACCCCCTCGAACTTGTACCAGCGGAGCAGCGAGACGTTCAGCAGGTACGTGTTCATCAGGTCGGCACAGAGGCCGACCGCGAGGATGATCCCGATGTTACGCAGCAGGTCGACGCCGAAGAGGGTCGCGACGATCGCCATCACGATCATCGCGGCCATCGACGTGAGCGTCATCGTGACACCGGTCCGCATCGCGCGGCTCACCGACTCGTAGAAGTCGCCCGTCCGGCGTAACACGGAGTTGTTCAACAGGATGTCGGAGTCGACGCTGTACCCGATGATCATCAGGAGCGCCGCGATCGTCCCGAGCGTCATCTGGATCCCGAGCAGGTTCATCACCGCGACCGGGATGACCAGGTCGGAGAACGCCGAGGCGACCACCGCGAGCGAGGGGATGAACGTCCGGAACAGTGCGAACACGAGCACGCTCATCCCGAGGAACGCCAGCGCGACCCCGAACACCGCGGTCCGGGCCGTGTCGCTGGCGAAGCTCGGCGACACCTGGTCGACCGCGGTCGTGGCGAGCCCCGCGTCGTCCGCCTGTTGCGCGAGCTCGTCTGCCAGTCCCTCGGGGTCCTCGTCGGCCGCGCGGAAGGTGACGACGTACACGTCGTCGGCGGGGATCGACCGGATCGAGTCGGGCCGTCTGTCGAACTCTGTTTCGATGCGTTCCTCGACGTTACCACCGTCGTCGGCGATCCGGAGCTCGACGCCGCCCGTGAACGCCAGTCCCAGGTTCGCCGGCGCTCCCGTGACGAGATACCATCCCAAGATGATCGCGAGCGCGAGAACGAGGACGGCGAGCGGGATCGCCACGAGCTGCCGGTTCGAGTACTCGGTGTAGTTGACCTCCGGTGCCTCGATCGCTACCATAAATACCGGTTCCTGCGCGGGCGCGAATAAGCCTTCTCACTCGGCCGCGAGCCGGCGCGTTCGGTCGGTCCCGCTCGGGCGAGCGCGGCGCGGATCGCCGAAACGAACTAACCGAACGGCGTGTTACCATCACCCATGAGTACACCCGAAGCGGCCCGCGTCGTCCTCTCGTATCCCGAGGGGCTCAGCGACTGGGGCCGCGACCAGATCGAGACGGACCGCTACCGGTCGTACTTCGCGCGGGTCATGGACGATGTCGCGGTCGGCGACGTCCGCGAGGAGTTCGTCGACGTCGGGTGCTGCGGAGACAGCCTCGACGTGCCGTTCCGCGTGGAGCGGATCGAGGTCGACGGCGACCCGGTCGACGCGGCGGCCGTGACGGCCGAGACGACCGTCGACTACGAGGCGCGTACCGGCGACGTCGACGGCGGCTGGCGGGTGCAGAGCGCCGCCGGTCCGTCGGACCCGGCCGCCGGAGTCGACTGAGTCAGGGCATGTAGCGCACGCTGACCACGCCCGGCTCCGACCGGATCTCGACGCGGTTCACGCCGAGCCGGGCGGCGCGGGAGAGCGTCGCCTCGCGGTCCTCGATCACGTCGGCGACCGCGCTCTCGGTGTCCGACTCTGGCGGCGTCAACACGTGGACCTCGCCCTCGCCCGCGCGCGGCTCACGGGCGAGCTCTCCCGTCGGCGTCTCCGCCGCGAGCTCGCGCTCGTGGACGGTGGGCGGCTCCTCGCTCTCCTCGATCGAAAGGCGTCGGCGCTCCGCGACGTCGATCACCCGATACGTGACCTCCATCGGCGGATCGGGCGCGACGGTGGCCTCGACCGCATCGTCGGCCTCGAGTCCGGGGTTCGAGCTCAGCGTGTGTACCTGTCCGTCGTGGACGTCTTTCAGCACCGCCGAGCCGCTCTCGACGTGCGTGACGAGGAACGTGCTCTCCTTGCCGTCCGTCGGCTCCGTCCCGTCGGCGTCGTCCGGCCCATCCGCGTCGGTGCGCTCCGGCTCGTCGGTCATTGCTCCGTGGTAGGTGGCCGACCCTTTTCGGGGTTTCGAGCCGCGTCAGTCGTCGTCGACCGGTGGGTCGTCCGCCGAAGTCGGGGGTTCGCCCGCGCTGTCCGCGTTGTCGGCCGCGCCGTCGCCGGTGACACGGAGCCGGTAGTGGATCGCGAACACGGTGACCGCGGCGGCGGCCGGGGGGACGAAGCCGGCGAGCCGCGGGAGCGCGTAGAGGGCGTTCACGACCGCGGACTCGGTCGGGTCTCGCAGCGCCGCCGGCGCGGAGATCACCATGCCGACGTACAGCGACAGGAGGAACAGGAAGCCGCCGTACGCCATCTTCCGGTCGTATCCCGACCGCACGGGGTCGCCGCGGCGGTGGCGACGCGCGACGAACAGCAGCGGCGCCAGCAGCGGCGCGACCGCGGCGAAGCCGGCGATAACGTACAGCGACCGCGAGAACAGGAACGTTCCGCTCTGCACGTCGGCAGTCTCCGCCATCCAGACGACGAGCGCGAGGGTGACGACTGTCGCGATCAGCCCGGCTGTGAGCGCGCCGACCACCCCGTAGACGCGCATGGTCCACGACTCGGTGTGCCGGATCGCGTAGGGGATCGCGCCGAACACCCCGCGGTAGCTGTCTGCCATCGACGCAGATAGGGCCGACGCCGAATTAAACCCCTCGTCGGCGGACGTGGGATTTTAAATTCCCGCGACGGAAGCGTCTCACGTGGACCTGTACGACGCGTATCTCGCCGTCCGCCACCGACTCCACGACGGGGACCCCCCCGAGCACGTCGCGATCGTCATCACGGAGCGGGACCTCCTCGCCGACGGCGCGTTCGACACCCTCTCCGAGGCGCTCGGGTGGGCGCTGGAGTACGGCGCCCGGCGCGTCACCGTCTCGGTCTCGGTGCTCGACGAGTCAGTGGTCCCGACGCTCGCGAGAGAGCTCCGGCGGCTCGACGCGCCCGCCCCGTTCGTCGTTCGCGGGCCGGACGACGCCGACGGGGAGCAGAGCGCAGACGGCGAGGCGGGTAGCGCGGACGGCGCGGCGGGTGGCGCGGACGGCGAGGCGGGTAGCGCAGACGGCGACGACGCCCCCATCAGAATCACCGTCGGACTCGGCGGAAAGGCCGAGTTCGCGGCCGCGGTCCGCGAACTCGCGAGCGACGTCGACGTCGGCGAGCTCGATCCGGCGTCGATCGACGCGGACGACGTCGCCGACCGGCTCGTGTTCCCGGAGGAGCCGGACCTCGTTATCAAGACGGGCGCGGAGCGGCTCTCCGACTTCGCTATCTGGCAGTCGGTGTACGCCGAGCTCTACTTCACGGACGTGAACTGGCGCGACTTCAGGCGCCGCGACTACCTGCGCGCGGTCCTCGACTTCCAGGACCGACAGCGGCGGTTCGGACGGTAGCCGGGTCGGCGCGGGAAGAGCGGTCGAGCCCTACCAGACGAAGCGGAACAGGATCGTGAACGTGACCAGCGCGCCGACGGTCGAGAGGATCGGAACGACGTTCTGCATCAGGACGACGCGCGCGCTCGTGCTCGGGTTGAACAGGTCCGACGCCGAGGGGATGTCGGTCGGGTCGCCCTCCCCGATCTTGCCCGTCCCGTCCGCCTTCAGCGCGCCGACGGACACCTTCGGCTCCTTCTCGCCGCTGATCCCCTGCCGCACAGTGACGGTCCGGGTCGCGCGCCCCCAGCCGAGCCCGACGATCGACATCGTCGCGATGATGACGAACGACGCCGGGATCCCGACCGCCGAGAGGCTGATGACGATCCCGGAGGAGACGCAGGCGACGACGATCGCCGCGGTCAGCGGGAGGTCGGTGATGTCGTTGCCGAGCGTGTCGAGCGTCCGCCGGGCGATCGTGAACGCGCCGACCGCGACGGCGGCGCTCCCGAGCAGGATCATCGGCGTCATCTCGACGTTGTCGAGCGCGACGAGGGGCGCGATCGCGTTCGCGATGTTCGAGGTGCCCGACGAGAACGCCATCAGACAGCCGATGGCGATGACGACGAATCCGCCGAAGAGCTCGCGCCGGGTCGTGTTCGGGCCCGCCACCGGCTTCGGGACCAGTCCGGAGCGGTCGAACTCGAACAGCGCCCCCTCGGTGCTGTCTATCGCCACCCAGTTGTCGATGGCCGGGTAGAAGTAGCGCCCCACGACGCCCGACACCCAGAAGCCGATGATGGGCGCGACGATCCACCAGATGGCGATCTCGCCCATCACCGCCCGGTCGAGGGTGCCCGTCGCGAGCCCGAGACCCGCGATCGCCCCGACGGCCGTCATCGACGTCGACGCGGGGACGCCGGCGAAGTTCCCGACGAACAGCGCGCCGCCGATGAAGAAGAGGACCACGATGCTCGTTTCCAGCGTGAACACGTTCCCGCCGGTGACGAGGTCCTCCCCGAGCGTCGTCACGACGCGCTGTCCGAGCGTCCCGGCGCCGATGAAGAAGAAGATCGACATCAGCGCCGCGGCGCCCGACTTCGAGAGCACTCCCGATCCGACGGCCGGCCCGAAGGCCGGACCGGTCGTGGCGCCGCCGATGTTGTACCCGACGAACGCCGCGACCACGAAACCGACGAGAAGTAAGACCTCAATCATATACTCGCTACAACGACACACGTCCGGTTAAGCGGACAGGTTCGCGCCGCCGGGAGCCCCGGGTGACCGCGGGGTCGATTCGCTCGCGTAGGAGACCGAACGCTAGCTGACTGAGTTGGTGATTTCTCTCACTTCGTTCGCGAGTTCGCTGAACGGAGTGAAGCGAACGCTAACTGACGGAGTCAGTTAGAAAATGCACCGGCCGAGACTCCCCGCGAGCGGGGAGTCAGGGCGGTGCACGACCGGAGGGAGTTCGTCGAACGAAGTGAGACGAACGTCGACTGACGGAGTCAGTCGGAAGTGCACCGGCCGAGATTTGAACTCGGGTTGCAACCATGGCAAGGTTGCGTGATACCACTACACTACCGGTGCGTGCTTCGCACTTACAGATTGGTCGGAGGCTCACTTAAACCTGTCACATCGGGACTGCGCCGGGGTCGGACCGCTTCGCCCGCGCGGCTCACTCCGTCCGCGACGCCGCGATGTCCGCCCCGTGCGACCGGACGAGGGCGGCGAACGCCTTCGCCTCCGCGTCCGCCTGCATCGCGTCGTCCCGCCGGTCACGCACCCGTCGCTTGACCGTCCGCAGCGCGTCCGGCTTTCCGTCCGCGATGACGTCGGCGACCGCGCGCGGGTCGTCGACGACCCGGGAGACGAGCCCGGTCCGGAGCGCCTCGTCGGCGTCGAGGACGCGGCCCGAGAGCGCGAGTTCGACGCCGCCGCCGCGGGCCGCGCCGTCGATCCCGCAGACGACGACCGTGTCAGCCGCCGCGATCGCCGCGGCGGTGCGCTGTCCCCGCCGAGCGAACGACGTCGCGTCGGCCTCGTCGTCTCGGTCGAGGCCGGCGACGGCGTCGAGGTCGGCGCCGGCACAGAAGGCGTCGCCGGCGCCGCGAAGGTACGTGACGGGCGTTTCGGCGCGGTCGACGGCCCGCCGGAGCGCGTCTAGGTCCTCGGGACGGAGGGCGTTTCGCCGCTCCGGGTGGTCGATCGTGACGACGCGGACGCGGCCGTCGGTGCTGGTGCGGATCACGCCGTCGTATCCCGGCGGTTTCCAAAGGTCTTTGCCCTTCGCTCGACTACCTCGTGGCAATGGACGATGCCGCGCGAGCGCGTGAGGCCGCTCACGAGGCGCTCGCGGACGTCGAGCCCGAGCAACTGCGCGAGGCCCTCGAGAGCCGTATTCTGGACGCCGCCGTGACGCCCGGTGTTCTGGCGCTCGTCACGGCCCGGGCGGTCGACCCCGACGTGCGCTCCGACGAGCTCGTCGACCGGGCGGCGGGCGTGCAGCTTATCTACGAGGGACTGCGGCTCACCCGCACGGTGGCCCACGAGGAGCCGTGGCTGACCGCGCCCACCAGCGAGACCGACATCGACGCCGACATGGACGTGCTCACGGCCGACGTGCTCGTCTCGCGCGGCTTCTCGCTGCTGGCGTGTACCGACGCGGCCGGCGCCGCGGTCGAGGTCGTGCGCGCGTTCGGCCGAGACCAGACGCTCCGCGACCGCGATGGGACCGACCCCGCCGCGGCGGCCGCGCTCGACCGGAACCTGGAGGTCGACGCCCTCGAACTGGCGGTCGTCGCCGGCACCACGGCCGTCGGCGGCGACCCGCCGGAAGAGCTACTGACGTACGCCCGCGAGCTGGCGGCCGACTACGACGGCGAGTTCCCGCCGCCGGGGCGTGCGCTCCCGGACGCGACCGCCGACCGGATCGCCGACATCTCGGACCGCGCCGTGAGCGCGACGGACCGGTAAGACGGACCGGTAAGACGGACCGGTAAGACGGACCGGTAAGGCGAATCCCGACCCCGCGACGGCGTCGCCGGCGTCCCCTCGGATCGGGCGACGACTCGGCGGCGGATCGAAACCCATAAAGTCGAATCCGGTCAACGACTGATTGCGTGCCTGGGTAGCTTAGCGGTAAAGCGCGTCCTTGGTAAGGACGAGACCCCGAGTTCAAATCTCGGCCTAGGCTCTTTCTCCGGTCCGTTCCCGCGCGAACACGGTCCCGTCCGCGACGCGGTCGGCCCCGCTCTGCCCCGCGGCGACCGTGCGACCGTCGTCGTGGCGGGATTCACTACGGTTATGATGTGGGCCGCAGTACCACGACCATGGACCTCGACTCCGTCTCGACCGTCACCGTCGACTCATACAGCACGCTCGTGGACATCGGCTCGCAGGAGGCGGTGCTGGAAGCGCACGTCGACGGCCTCGACGACGCCGAGAGCGTCTCGCAGCTGTGGCGCGCGCAGTACCTCCAGTACTCGATGATCGCGAACGACATCGACGCCTACCGGCCGTTCTGGGAGCTCATCGGACAGGGCCTCCGATACGCCCTCGAAGCGAACGGACACGACGTGCCGGAGGCGACCCGCGACGAGATCCGGCGCACGGTGTACGAGGACGAGCTGTCGATCTTCGACGACGTTCGGGACGGGATCGGGCGGATCGCCGACCTGGGGTACGAGGTGTACATCGTCTCGAACGGCTCGCCTGAGATGCTGGAGCACCTGGTCGCGGCGGCGGACCTCGGCGACGTCGTGACGGACGCGATCAGCGCCGACGAGGTGGAGACGTACAAACCGGAGGCGGGGATCTACGAACACGCGGCGGAGCGGACCGACACGCCGATCGGGGAGATACTGCACGCCTCCGGCGGCGGGATGCGCGACGTCTGGGGCGCGAAACACGCCGGCATGTCGACCGCGTGGGTCTCCCGCCCCGGGGAGACGCTCCCGACGGAGGAGCTGGGTTCCGAGCCGGACCTCGTCATCGAGGGGTTCCACGACCTCGCGGACCGGCTCGAGTGAGCGGTCCGGTCCTGCCGATCAGGACGCTTTCGACGGACGCCGCGGGCGTCGCGGGCGACCGACGGCTCGCGCAGTCGCAACGCCGATACCCGTGGCGGACCACGGTCCGGCCATGACCTTCGCCGACCTGTTCGAGCGGGCCGCCGACCGCGACGCGACCGAGGACGCGGTGCGCGTCGCGATCGCGGATCGCCGATCTGGCTCCGGGAGCGGGGGAGAGTCCGACGACGGCGACGCCGAGAGCGACGCCGACGTCTCCCCCGCCGACCGCGAGCCGAGCCCCGCCCGCGTCGTCGCCGACGCGGACGTCCTCGCGACGGACCTCCTCGTCGGCGGCGCGGCCCGCGAGGCGCTCGACGCGCTTCGCGCGCACTCGTGGACGACGCTCGTCGCCAGCGACGCCCTGCTCGACGACGCCGAGGCGGTGATCGCCGAGATCTCCGACGCCGACCTCGCGGCCGACTGGCGCGACGCGGTCGAGGCGTGGCGCGAGCCGACGGCGCATCCCGCGGGCGACCACCCTGCGCTGGCGTCGGCGTACCGCGGCGCCGCGATGCAGGTCGTGAGCCTCGACCCGTCGCTCACGGGGGCGGAGGCCGCCGCCGGGCTCCGCGACCGCCTCCCCGTGAGCGTCCGGGAGCCGCGGGCGTTCGCGGCGGTGTTCTCGGCCGAGAACCTCTATCCCGAGGCGGTCGGCGGCGAGTATCCGGGGCCGGACCGCGACCCGCGCTCGATGGCTCCGGTCGGACGCGGCGAGGACCAGCACCGATAAACGACCGCCGCCCCGACTGACGGTAATGAGCGATTCGGACGCGACCGCGGGAGAGGGGGGCGGCACGGAGGGGCTCGCCGAGGGCGACGCCCCCGAACTGCCGGCCGACCTCGGCGCGGTCCGCGAGGCGCTCGTGGAGTGGTACGAGGCCGACCACCGCGACTTCCCGTGGCGGCGCACCGAGGACCCCTACGCGGTCCTCGTCAGCGAGGTGATGAGCCAGCAGACGCAGCTCGATCGGGTGGTCCCCGCGTGGGAGGACTTCCTCGACGAGTGGCCGACGACGGTCGACCTCGCCGCCGCCGACCGCGGCGACGTGGTCGCGTTCTGGTCCGACCACTCGCTCGGCTACAACAACCGCGCGAAGTACCTCCACGAGGCGGCCGGACAGGTCGAGGAAGAGTACGGAGGAGAGTTCCCGCAATCGCCCGGCGAACTGCAGGAGCTGATGGGCGTCGGCCCGTACACCGCGAACGCGGTGGCGTCGTTCGCGTTCAACGACGGCGACGCGGTCGTCGACACCAACGTGAAGCGCGTCCTCCACCGCGCGTTCGCGGTGCCGGACGACGACGCGGCGTTCGGTCGGGTCGCCTCGCGGGTCATGCCCGACGGCGAGTCCCGCGTCTGGAACAACGCGGTCATGGAGCTCGGCGGCGTCGCCTGCGGCACGACCCCGCGCTGCGACGAGGCGGGCTGCCCGTGGCGGGGGTGGTGTCACGCGTACGAGACCGGCGACTTCACCGCGCCCGACGTGCCCGAGCAGCCGAGCTTCGAGGGGAGCCGGCGGCAGTTCCGGGGGCGCGTGGTCCGGACGCTCGGCGAGTACGACGAGCTGCCGCTCGACGACCTCGGACCCCGGATCCGGGTCGACTACGCGCCCGACGGCGAGCACGGGCGAGAGTGGCTCCGCGGGCTCGTCGACGACCTCGCCGACGACGGGCTGGTCGACGTGGACGAGGGAGACGACTGTGCGATCGTTCGCCTGCGGGACTGAGTCCTCGGCGTGCCCGCTCGCCGCCCGGAGAGGTGCCGAACGTGTGAACCGTCACCCGTTTATCACCGGAGCCGGAACGAACGGGTATGAGCGAAACCGTCGACTCCGACCTCTACACGCGGACGAAGGCCCTGCTGGAACCGGGCGACATCGAGCTTCTTGGCTGTATCGTCCACACGACGCTCGGCGGCCAGGAGGACTTGGAGATGCACGATCTCACGGTCGCCGCCAACGACGTCATCGCCGACCACGCCGACAAGGGCGAGGCGTACATCGAGGCCGGCAACGACGACACGAACTTCTCGTCGAACCAGTTCCAGGGGCTCACCCTCGACGGCGAGGAGTTCGTCTGGGAGTGCCAGCAGCTCCTCCGTGACGGCACCTTCGACCTGGTGTTCTACTACGAGGCCGGCGTCGATCAGGAGGCGCTCGCCGCGGACCTGACCGCGCTCGATAACGTCGACCGCGTGACGCAGGTTCCCTGACGCGGCGGTGCATCCGCCCCTACCCCTGCGCCCGTGAGCGAAACCGTCCTCATCCCCGGCGGCCGCGACGTTCGAGCCACGCTCGACACCGCCGCGAGCGACGGGAGTCGCGCCGACGCGGTCGTCGTCGCCTGTCCCCCGCACCCGCAGCAGCGCGGCCACCGCGGCGACGAGCGACTGCAGGCGGTGAGCGACGCGCTGACCGGCCGCGGGATCGACTGCCTCCGGTTCGACTACGGCGACTGGGACGAGGGGTACGGCGAGAGCACGGACGCCGACAACGCTGTCGCGTGGGCGGCCGAGCGCTACGAGCGGGTAGGCTTGTTCGGCTTCTCGTTCGGGGCGGCGGTCGCGCTCGTGACGGCCGCCTCGCGCCCCGGTCTCGCCGGCGTCTGCGCGCTCGCGCCGACCGCTCGGCTGAATCCCGACGTGGACGCGGTCGCGGCGCTCGACGACCTCGTCGACCTCAGCGTGCCGACGCAGGTCCTGTACGCGACCCGCGACTCGACGGCGGACTGGGAGCCGGTCGTCGAGCGGGCGAAGGAACTGGGAATCGAGACGGAAACGTTCGAATCGGACCACTTCTTCGTGGGGCGCTCGGGGGACGTGGGTGAGGCGGTAGCGGCGTTCTTCGAGCCGCGGCTGGTGGCTGACGGTAAATAGGGGTTAGTCGGAAACCGCCGCGGTGCGACGAGCCCCTCGCCCGAGATTTTTATCCCGTTCGTCCCCAAGGCCATGGGTATGAGTTCGGCAGGTCCCCAGGGACTCCAAGCCGTCCCCGAAGAACTACAGGACCGCGAGTCGTGGCTGGATCCCTTCGACTGGTACGAGCGGATGCGCGAACGGTCGCCAGTCCGGTACGATCCCGACCGTCGAACGTGGGACGTCTTCCGGTACGAGGACGTGAAGCGCGTGTTGGACGACGACGACGTGTTCTCGGCGGACCCTCGGGAGGCGGACGACTTCGTCGAACCCGAAGGACCGGGGGAGGGGTTGATCCTCGACACGATGTTGTTCGAGGACCCGCCCCGCCACGACGAACTCCGAGGTGTCGTCGACGAGTGGTTCCAACCGCGGACGCTCGCCGACCGCGAACCCCACTTTCGAGAGCTGGCGGGCGAGTTGCTCGACGATGCCGTCGGGACCCACGGAGAGATGGACGTCGTCGAGGACCTCGCGTACCCGTTCCCGGTGACGGTGATCGCCGAACTGCTCGGAGTCCCGCCGTCGGACCGCGACCGGTTCAAGACGTGGTCGGACACGATCGTGGAGGCCGCAAGCGACGATGAGGGCGCGGACGCCTTCGCCGAACGCCAGCAGCAGACCCAGATGGAGATGGCCCAGTACTTCCTGGAAATGATCGAAGATCGCCGCGAGAACCCGCAAGACGATCTGCTCTCCGTTATCGTCACCGCCGAGTCCGACGCGGGGGGACGGCTCTCCCGCGAGGAGGCGCTCGGGATGTGCATCCTGCTGCTCGTCGCGGGGAACATCACGACGACGAACCTCATCGCGAACGCGGTGCGGTGTTTCGCCGAGGCGGACCCGGATCTGGTCGACGAGTTGCGCGGGGACGACCGCGCGCTCACGAGCGCCGTCGAGGAAGTGCTGCGATACCGGTCGCCGGTGCAGGCCATGAGCCGGGTCGCTACAGAGGACGTGACCATGCGCGGCGAGACCATCGAAGCGGGCGACCGGGTCATCGCTTGGATCGGCTCCGCGAACCGCGACGAACGCCGGTTCGACGCAGCCGACACGTTCCGACCTGACCGCTCGCCCAACCAGCATATCGCGTTCGGCCACGGCACCCATTACTGTCTGGGGGCACCGCTCGCTCGGCTCGAGGCCAAAGTCGGGCTCTCGGAGCTACTCGACCGCGTCGATCGCGTGCGGCTCACGGAGACGCCCCTCGAGCCGACGCGAAGTTCGTTCATCTACGGCGTCGAGTCGCTACCGATCCGATACGACGAGCGACGGTAGATCGCCCGCCCGAAGCGACGGTGCCCCGTGCGGGACCGACCGTCGGTGTCGCCCGGTGAACGAAGGGGCAATTATAAGCCCGCCACAGACGACGATCGTGACCCGTGAGAACACTTCTCGATGAACTGAAGGGGCGGGTCGCGGATCTCGTACCGGCGCGAGCCTATCCCTTACTGAAGGGCGCGTACGCCTCGATATATTACGAACCGGATCGGGTCAAGACCCCTCACGCGAGGGACTCCGTCCCCGAGACGCTCTCGGAGGAACACGTCCGAAACGCCGAGGTCGTCCCGGCTCGAGAGGACATGCTGGAAGCGTTCCCGCGGGGCGGACGAGTCGCGGAGTTGGGGACAGACGAGGGGGATCTCTCCGAGAGGATTCTCTCGATAACGGACCCCGACGAACTGTACCTGATCGACGTCTGGGGGTCGAAGGAGTTCAGTGACCGGAGCGTGGAGGAGGTGGAAAACAGATACGCGGACCGGATCGCGGACGGAACCGTGGAAGTCCTGCCGGAGCGGCCGGACGTCGCGCTCGACCGCTTCGAGGACGGCTTCTTCGACTGGGTGTACATCGACACCACCCACACGTACGAGCAGACACAGAGGGAACTGGAGATCGCCAGGGAGAAAGTGAAATCCGACGGCGTCATCGCCGGACACGATTACTGCCTCGGCGACGTCCCCGCGGGGCGGTGGTACGGCGTCATCGCCGCGGTTCACGAGTTCTGCGTCGAGTACGAGATGAAGCTGACGCACCTGTCGCTGGAAACGCACGGCCACAGCAGTTTCGCGATAGAGCGGATCGACCCGTAGACCGGTCCGGTCGGCGTCCGTCCGACGCCCGGTCGGCGTTCCGTCTCAGTTGTAGCCGCGCCAGCGACGCCCACACTCCTTGCACTTGAAGAAGCGCGTCGGCGGTTCGTCGGCGGCGCCGGTCTGTTTGATCGTGTACCACGCCTCGCCGTGGCCGCACTCGTCGCAGACCACGTCGGTCGCGGTCGGCTTCCCCTCGAAGTTCGCGCCCTCCTCCGTCTCGATCACCTCGTCGCCGGTCTGTTCCGTGGTCGACTCGAAGTCGGCGGCGAGCGCCTCGTCGCGCTCGGCGGTGCCGCCGCAGTCGTCGCTCTGACACACCATCTCGCCGTCGACGGAGACCATCATCGAGCCGCAGTCGTCACAGAACTGCATATATGTATCTCAGTAGGGTATCGAGCGGTTTAGCTCCCCTGACTGCGCTCGGTACGCGTATGCTGTTCGCTTAAAAACAGTCGGTGTCGACGGCGCCGTGAACGCTTCCAAAGCCCCAGCCGCTCGGCGATACGTGAGTGTTTCCCACTCAACGGTGAACGCTTCCAAAGCTCCAGCCGCTCGGCGATACGTGAGTGTTTCCCACTCAACGGTGAACGCTTCCAAAGCCCCAGCCGCGAGGCGGACGCACGCTCGTTGCGCGCTTCAGTCGCTCGCGGTGCTCGCTCCTTCCAGTGCTTCCGTCGCCTGCGCCCGCCTCGCGACTGCCCCTTTGAGTCCCGCCCGACCGCACGGCACCGAACCTCACGCCTCCCCAGCCTCGTCGCTGGCGCGTTCCGCGCCAGCGACTCCCTCGCGCGTGCCCCTCGCGCCCTTATCAGGGCGCTCGGCGGCACGCGCCGCCGCACCGCCGTTCATTTATCAGTCGTCGCCGGTGTCTCCGACGCGCTCCCACGCGAGGTGGGCGACGATCCCGAGCAGGAACGCGACGCCGAGGTTCGTCGCCAACGCGACGAGACCGATCGCGACCGAGAGCGCGACGTTCTCGGAGTCGAGGGCGTTGCGCGCGAGCGAGACGGCGACGATCGCAAGGAGCGCGCCGAGCATCGCCACCGGGAACGCGCCGAGGAGGCCGGGCGTCGCGAACGGGACGGCGAGGAGGTAGCCGACGCCGAGGACGACGTTCGCGCCGCCGGTGCGCGCGCCGAACGCGTGCTTGCCGGCGACGCCGTCGCAGCCGTGACACATCGGGATCCCGCCGAGCGGCACCGCGAGCAGGTTCGTCGCGCCCATGCTCGCCGACAGCTCGTCCGGCGTCACCTCGGCGTCGAACAGGTCGGCGAAGAGGAGCGACGTCGCGAGCGCGGCGTTGCCGATCGTCATCGCGAGCTGCGCGACGACCCCGTCTGCGGTCGACCGGGTGACCGCCGCGGCGAGCCCCGACAGCGACGGGGTCGGCGGCGCCCCGGGCCACTGCGGCGCCGGCACGCCGACGGCCACGACCGCGATCGCGACGCCCGCGACCGCCACCGCGAGCGCGCTCGCCGTTCGGTGACCGGCGAGGGCCGCGAGCGCGGCGATCGCCACGCCGACGGCCGCGAGGAATGGATCGCCGATCGCGAGGTCGACCCCGGTCTGTAGGAGGATCAGCCCGACCGCGAGCTGCACCCCGCGGATCACCGGCTCGCCGATCCAGCGCTCCACCCGCGCGAGCGTCCCCGTGAGCCCGATCGCAAGGAGGAGCCCTCCGAGGATCAGCCCGGCGAGCGCGAGCTCGGCGTACGTCAGCGCGCCCGCGATCGCCAGCGCCGCCAGCGCCTTCATCGGCTCGACGGACACCGGCAGTCCGTACCGGGCCCCCCAGACGATCTGGAAGACGCCGAAGCCGGCGAGCGCGTGCGGCAGCGACACGTCGGTCAGCAGCGCCAGCGCGACCACGAGCGGGATAACGGTAATCGAATCCCCTATCGCCCCGGTGAGCGATCCCGGGCCGAACTCGATCCCGCGCCGGCGCGTCGCCTCGACGATTCCCACGATGTGAGCCGACTCGCGCCGAAGGCGCTTGAGAGTGTTCAGAAACCGTTGCCGGGATCGCTCGGCGTCGGCGTAACTGGTTTCAGTTCACTCGCCCGAGTCGAACGTCGGGTCCTCTTCGGAGACCATCGGGCAGTTCCGC